>NZ_JAKZKW010000021.1 GCF_022808695.1 Fundidesulfovibrio soli | reverse complement strand
CAGCGAGGCGCTGGGCGATATATCGGAAGAATATCGTCCAGCGCCTCGCTGCGCAGGCCCCCTGGCCAGACAACACGGTTCACAGCGGGAAACATTCCCGCCCTCATTCAAGGCAGTTGGTTCTGGAGAGCTGCCCCACGACCGTCGGAAACGCCGCGCTGGAACACGGTGGCGATGCCGGACGCGAAGCTATACAGGATTCCAAAGGAACGAAGTTCCTTTGGCGGGAGAGTGCAGAGAGGGCGGAGCCCTCTTTGCCCGCCGGAGGCGATTCCGATGTCGTCAGGTCCGGCTTCGGCCTTCGGCACGCCGGGCTGGCTGATGTTCTTCAAATACAGCGGACGGTCTGGCGTTGCGAAGGCCGAAGCCGGACCCAAGCTACCCACTTTGTCGCGGAATTTAGACCGTCACATCCAAGCCCTGGGCCTCGGCCTGGGCCGATGCCGCCGGGGCCTTCTTCGGGAGGCTCTGGTACTGCCTGATCTGCCTGTTCACGGCGCTCTGGGCGTCCGTAATCTTCGCATATTCGGCGCGTGTCATCACGCCGTCCTTCATGGCATCGGTCAGCAGTGAACGCCCCTTGGACGCCAGGGTATCCAGATCCTTGAGCTGATCGGCCGTCATGCTCCCGTAGGATTTCACGGTCTTGAGCACGCCCTCCACCCTGGACTGGGCGTCCTGCACGGCGGAGACGGTGCGGCCGTGGTTGGCCACGGCCCTGTCCGAGCTTTTGGTCTTCGCGGGCTTGGCGTTGCCGGACGGGATCATCTTCTCCAGCGCGGCCTTCTCGTTCTGCGTGCTCTGCAAAACGCGCTTGTACTCCGCGCCGTCGAGCCTGCCGTCGGCCGTGTAGCGTTTGAGCAGGGCGTCCGTGGTCTTGGCCATCTTGACCAGCGCGGCGCGCTCCGCATCGGACAGCTCACCCGACTTTGTGGCCGCCGCGATGCTCTCGTCCAGCTTCTTGCGCTGGTCCGTGATGTCCGCCAGATAGGCGCTGCTCTGCTTCGAGGCGGTGGACGCCGTGGATTGGTTCGCTACAGCCTGCATCACGATCCTTTGGCGGGCGCACCCCGCCGACGTTCTGACCCTCTCCGGCCCGGCGGCTCGCCGGACCGCCCGCTAGACGCTCACGTTCAGCGGCTTGTACGCGGCGGCCGCCTCGGCGACCCCTTTGACGGCGGCGGCAACGGCCTGCTGGCCCTGGTTCGCGTTGTACTGGCGCATGCTGCCGCTGAGGGCGTTCTGGGCCTGCATGGTCTGCAGGAACTCCGCTGCGGTGATGGTGCCGTCCGCGTTGGCCCCAGCCACGGACTGGTTGGCCTGGGCCTGCAGTTTTTGCAGCTCGGCCAGCTGATCCGCACTGTACTTGCCAGAGGCCTGCCCGGCCTGCAGGCGGGCATCCAGCCTGGATTCGCGCGAGGTCATGACGGCCTGGGCCAGCGACTGGAGGTTCCTGTAAAACTCGTCGGCGGCAGCAGCCTGCGAGGCGGTCTGCGAAGCATCCTGGGGCTTGGCGTGATCACAGCCATGGCAATCGTTCCGTGCCTGGTCTGGGTGCAAGGCCTCACGGATCTGTCGGCCGTTGGACTTGTAGGAGTCCATGATGGACTTGAACTCCTCGTTGCTGATCTGGCCATCGGCAAGGGCCTGCTGGGTCATCTGGCCGGTCTGGTCCTCCAGGCCCTCCAACTGGCTGGCCTGGTCCGTGGTCAGCTTCCCGGAGGCGAGGCCCCGGGCGATGCGCTCTTCCTGCTTCTGCTTGCGCTTCTGGATCATGCTCTGGAAAATAGAGCTCATATCGCTGGCTGTGGACGATGTGACTGCATCCATGGCTCACTCCCGGCCGGGGGACGCGCCCCGGCAATAATTTCCGATCCTGTCGGATCGCGGGGAGGTTTGCCAAACCCGTGCCGGAACGCCGCTTCCCTGCGGGGCGGCTCTTTGCTAGATTGAACCATCGACAACGCGAAGGAGTGTTTTCATGTGCACCGTCTCCGCCCTGGGCAAGGGCGTCGCTTTCCATAAGATGCAGGGCTGCGGCAACGATTTCGTGATCATCGACAACCGGGAGCTGCGCCTCCCAGTGGAGCACATGCGCGAGTGGGCCATCAAGGTCTGCCGCAAGTGCTTCGGCGTGGGCGCGGACGGCCTGATCTTCCTGGAGCAGGCCCCGGCCGGTTCCGGCGCCGACGTGCTCTGGCACTTCTACAACGCCGACGGCTCCCGCGCCGAGATGTGCGGCAACGGCGCGCGCTGCGCCAGCAAGCTCTCCAGCCTGCTGGGCCTGGCCGGCAAGTCGCATGTGCTCTCCACGGACGCCGGGCCGGTGGCCTGCGAAGTGCTGGACAACGGACAGGTGAAGGTCCGCCTGACTCCCGCCACGGACCTGCGCCCCGGCCAGGAACTGGACGCCGCGGGCCAGAAGCTCACCGTGCACTTCGTGAACACCGGCGTGCCCCACGCCGTGGTCTTCCTGCAGGACGTCTCCCTGGCGGACGTGAAGCGCCTGGGCAACGCCGTGCGCTTCCACGAGGCCTTCGCCCCCAAGGGCACCAACGCCAACTTCGTGCAGGTGAAGGATTCCGGCCATCTGCTGCTGCGCACCTACGAGCGCGGCGTTGAGGACGAGACCTACGCCTGCGGCACCGGGGCCTGCGCCTCGGCCGTGATCGCCCACAGCCTGGGCCTGACCGGCCCCGAGGTGGAAGTCACCACCACCGGCGGCGAGGTGCTGGGCGTCAGCCTGGCCGGGGGCGACGTATACCTGCGCGGCGCGGCCGAGGTCTGCTTCAGCGGCCAGCTCTACCCCGCGGCCCTGGGCCTGCCGGGCGTCTAGAAAAGGCCTGCCGACCGCCGAGCCATTCAAGCCAGAAGAACCGAAACCAGCGCCGCATCCCTGCGGGGACGTGACCACGCCCCGCAGGGATGCCGCCTCAGGACCGACATGCCGCGCTACACGGGGATCAATCATCTGGCCCTTGCCACCGGGGATATGGAAGCCACCATCCGCTTCTGGCGCGACCTGCTGGGCATGCGCCTGGTGGCAGGCCTGGGGCGGGAAGGCTACCGCCAGTATTTCCTGGAGATATCCGAACGCGACATGGTGGCCTTCTTCGAATGGCCGCACGTGGAGCCCCTGCCCGACAAGGATCACGGGGTGCCGGTCAAAGGGCCCTTCGGCTTCGACCACGTGAGCATCGCCGTGGCCGACAGGGAGGACCTGTTCGAACTCAAGGCCAGGCTGGAGGCCGCCGGGTTCTGGGCCTCCGAGGTGCTGGACCACGGGTTCATCCTCTCGCTCTACAGCTTCGACCCCAACAACGTGGCCATCGAATTCAGCTGGCCCGTGCCCGGGGTGGACCTTCGCGCCAGGCCCCGCATGGTGGACGCCCACCGCCCGCCCTGCGGCCTGGAGGGCAGCGAGCCCCAGCCCGGGTTCTGGCCTCAGGCCGAGCCAATCCCGGAAGAGGACCGGCGCGTCTACCCGGGCGAGGGGCGCGAACTGGTCGAGGACGATTGAGCATCGCCCGGAGCGGCCTCAGGCTCCATGGCGCGGATGGCGCGCGACTCACCCCTTGATTGGCCGGAACGGAATTTTCATTCCGACTTTTTTTCCCATCCGGCGGCGCTTTCCCCCATCAAGACTGGACGCGGCAGCGCCAATAGTGGATACTGCTCGGCACTCACGCCCGCCCCGTCCATGGAGCCTCCATGCCCAGGTTGAAGCCGCTCGGAATCATCTGCGTATACGCAGTCGCAAGCGCGCTTTGGATTTTCTTTTCAGACAAGGCCGCCATGCTGCTCTTTGCTGATTCCCCGGATATCCTCCGCTGGGTGAGCACCCTCAAGGGCTGGTTCTACGTCATCATCATCTCCGGCATGCTCTGGGTGCTGCTCAAAAGCTTCGAGAAGCAGTACGCCGTCCAGGCCGCCGCCCTGGCCGAAAGCGAATCACGCTACCGCTCCGTCATCGAGAACATCCCGGACGTGTACTACCGCACCGACGCGGCAGGGAACCTGATCATGCTCAGCCCCTCCGTGCTGCCGCTGCTTCGCTACGACACGCTCGAGCAACTGCTCGGGCGGCCCAACTCCAGTTTCTGGGAACGCCCCGAGCAGCGCGAGGCTTTCCTGCAACTCATCCAGCGGCATGGTGAGGTGCGCGACTACGAGGTCTCTCTCGTGCGCAGCGACGGCATCCCGGTGGTGGTCTCGACCAGCAGCAAGCTCTACCGCGACTGCACCGGGGCGGTGGCCGGCATCGAAGGCATCTTCCGTGACATCTCCTCACGCAAGCAGGCCGAACGGTCCCTCAACGACAGCGCGGCCAGGCTCAGCCGGGCCGAGTTGGTGGCAGGCACCGGCAACTGGGAGATCGACCTGAGCACCCGCATTGTGACCTCTTCCGAGGGCGCACGCACAATCTACGGCATGACGACGGGCGAAATGACCCTGGAAGCCGTGCAGAGCCTGCCCTTGCCAGAATACCGCACCATGCTGGACGACGCGATGCGCGACCTTGTCACCAACGGTAAGCCGTACAACGTCGAGTTCAAGATCAAGCGACCTGACGACGGCGCCATCCTGGACATCCACTCCATGGCCAACTACGACCCGGACAGCCGGATGGTGTTCGGCATCATCCAGGACATAACGAGCCGCAAGCACATCGAGGATTCGCTGCGTGAGGCCCTGGCCTTCAACGAGAACATCTTCGCCTACTCCCCGGTGGCCATAGGCGTCTTCGACGGGTATACGGGGCACTGCGTCAGGGCCAACCCTGTGCTTGCGGGGATCACCGCCCTCGATATTGGCTCCCTTGGCTCCCGGGACTTCCGCGATGTCGAATCCTGGATGAGCAGCGGGCTCTTGGACCTGGCCGAGCGCGTGCTGGCCGACGGCGTCTCACGGCGCGCCGAGCTGAACATGTCAGGCAGCGGCAGCGAACTCCGGCTGGACTGCACGCTGGCCCGCATGGAAGCCAAGGAGAGCGGTTTTCTGCTGCTGATCGCGGCCGACATCACCGAGCGCCGCCGCCTGCAGGAGATGATGGTCCAGACCGAGAAGATGATCTCGGTGGCCGGACTCGCCGCCGGTATGGCCCACGAAATCAACAACCCCTTGAGCGGCATCCTGCAGAACGTGCAGGTCATGCGCAGGCGTCTGACGCAGGAGTCGGCCGTCAATGCCGAGGCCGCCCGGGAGGCCGGGTGCAGCTTTGAGAGCATCGCCCGCTTCATGGAGTCCAGGGGCATCCTGGACAGCCTGGACAGCGTGCGCGACGCCGGTTTCCGTGCGGCCCACGTGGTCACAGGCATGCTCGACTTCAGCAGGCGCAGCGAGTCGGACAACGCACCGGCCGACATGGGAGCCCTCCTGGACAAGACCCTGGCCCTGTGCTCCACGGACTACGACCTGAAGAAGAAATTCGACTTCCGGAACATCCGCATCGTCCGCGAGTACGATCCCGAACTGCCCGATGTTCCCTGCTCCAAGACCCAGATCCAGCAGGTGGTCATGAACCTCCTGAGCAATGCTGCGCATTCGCTCATGGGCAGGCCTTCGCCCACCATCACCCTGCGCACGGCGCACGAGAACGACGCGGCCCGCATCGAAGTCGAGGACAACGGCTCGGGCATGGACGAGGCCACGCGTCGCAAGGTATTCGAGCCGTTCTTCACCACCAAGCCCGTTGGCGAGGGCACCGGCCTGGGCCTCTCGGTCTCCTATTTCATCATCACCAGCAATCACGGCGGCACCCTGGACGTCACGTCCACGCCTGGCCAGGGCTCCCGCTTCACCATCCGCCTGCCCTACAGGTCGGGCTCCGTCGCCGCCGCCAGGCGCAGCGCCCGGGCGCACGCCTAGACCCCGCATCCGGCCAGCTTTGGCCGGCATCACGTGATCCGCAGGCTTGAATTCCGCCTCGCCCCGCAAAGGCAGCCTGGCCGACCTGCGCCTGGATTCCAGGCCTGGCAGGAACACTGCCCGCTCTTCAAGCACGTCTGGAACGCTTGTCGCCCCTGGGACGCTCCGCACCCGTATGCCGAGCATCAGCCGAGACGGCGCTTTCGCCTCCTGCCGACCTGCGATACCGCCATGTCCCAATCCGCGTCTCGCCGCCAGCAGCTCCCCTCCGCACGCGGCACAAAAAAAGGGGCCGTCCTTTCGGACGGCCCCTGCTGATGCGGTGGGTCCTGCTGAGGGAAGGCCTACAGGCTGCCTTCCACCTCGGCCCGGACTTCCAGGGCGATCTTCCAGAGGATGGTCAGCACGAGGCCGCCCAGGGCGTAAACCATCAGGGCGATCATGATTTCCGGCCCGGTGGGCAGGTATTCGGTGACCTTCTCGAAGGGGTTGGGGGTGAAACCGGCGGCGATGAGGCCCATGCCCTTGTCGATCCAGGTGCCGATGACCAGCATGATCAGGGCGGGCACCAGCACGTCGGGGTTGTAGCGCCACTTGTAGGGGATCAGCAGCACCAGCGAGGCGATGGCCAGGAAGGAGGCCGTCCACATGAACGGGGTCATGTAGGTGTGGCCCTCGAAGCCCGAGAACAGGAACAGGATCGGGTCCATGTGGCCGGGCATGTTGGAGTAGAACGCCGTGAACACTTCCAGGAAGAAGAAGAACACGTTCACGCACATGGCGTAGGTGATGGTGGTGGAGAGGGTCTTCACGGCCTCCTTGCCGGGGTCGAACCCGGTAAGGCGCTTGGCCAGCAGCGTCAGCAGCAGCAGGATCGCGGGGCCGGAGCAGAACGCCGAGGACAGGAAGCGGGCGGCCAGGATGGCGGTGAGCCAGAAGTGGCGGCCCGGAAGGCCCGCGTACAGGAAGGCCGTGACCGTGTGGATGGAGAAGGCCCAGATGATCGAGGTGTACACAAGGGGCTTCACCCACGTGGGCGGCGACACGCGCTTCCAGTAGGCCATCAGGCTGGTCCAGCCGATGACGGCGTTGAGGATCAGGTAGCCGTTCAGCACCACCATGTCCCAGAAGAGCACGGAACGCGGGGTGGAGTTGATCAGCACGTTGAGCATGCGCTGCGGCTGGCCGATGTCGATGACGATGAAGCCCAGGCACATGATGACCGCCGCGATGGCGAGGAACTCGCCCATGATGATCATCTTGGAGTAGGCTTTGTAGTGGTGGAAGTAATACGGCAGCACCAGCATGACCGCGGAGGCCGCGACGCCGACCATGTAGGTGAACTGGGCGATGTAGAATCCCCAGGACACGTCGCGCGACAGGCCGGTGATCAGCAGGCCGTTGTTGAGCTGTATGAGGTAAAATCCGCCGCCGATGCCCATGACGGCCAGAAACACCATCAGCGCACCGAAGTAGCGGGGGCTTCCCTTGAGGGCTTTTTCAATCATGGCAGCACTCCTAGAGAATGTAGAAGACGCTCGGCTCGGTGCCGGCGCTGGGGTTGCGTCTGATGGCGTACTTCTCTTTCAACACCTTCCTGATCTCGGACTTGGGGTCCTCCAGATCACCGAAGACCATGGCTCCGCCGGATGCCTGAACGCACAGGGGCTGTTTGCCCTGGGCCAGCATCTCCACGCAGAAGGTGCACTTCTCCACCACGCCTCGGGTGCGATGGGGGTACTGGAGGTTCAGCTTGTCCTTGGCGATGAACTCACCGGGATCGCGGAAGTTGAAGCTGCGGGCGCCGTAGGGGCAGCCGGCCATGCAGTAGCGGCAGCCGATGCAGCGGTGGTAGTCCATCATGACCAGGCCTTCGTCGTTCTTGAAGGTGGCCTTGGTGGGGCACACGCGGGTGCAGGCGGGGTTGGCGCAGTGGTTGCACAGCAACAGGTACTTGCGGTGTTCCTGAGCGTCGGCCAGGAAGGCCGGGCGCTCGGTCGGGAAGGCTCCGTGGAATTCTTCCGTCCAAAGCCACTTGATTTCCTGCTTGCCTTCGATCTTCGGCACGTTGTGGTAGTTGTGGCAAGCGTCGATGCATTTCTTGTGCAGGGCGTCGTCGAACTTGGCGGTGTCGATGACCATGCCCCACTGCTTGGCCTTGGCGGGCTTGGCGAAGTCCGTGGCGGTGGGGAGGGCGTCGGCTGCCTGGGCTCCCTCGCCGAGGAATCCCAGAGTTCCGGCCGAAAGCCCCAGGGCCGAAACACCGGCCAGCTTCAGGAAGTCGCGTCTGGAGCGCTGCATGTTATTTCTCCCCCTCTTTCTTCAGCGGCGAGGTGTTGTGGCAGGTCCAGCAGTAGGGATTCACGCCCACCTCAACGTGGCACTTGTCGCAGAACTTGTCCTTGTTCTCGTGGCAGCCCATGCAGGTGTTGGTGAGGCTCATGTTGAACTGCTTGCCGGACTCGTTGGTGAAGACCCTCTTGCCGTTGCGGATCACGTCGTCGCGCCACTCGTTCAGCAGAACCATGTGCACGTCGCGCATCTTCTCGGTCTTGAGGACGCACTCCTTGGAGTTCTTGGGCTTCTCGGTCTCCACCTTGAGGGGCTCAAGCCCGATGCCCTTGATGAAGGGGAACAGCACCAGGGCCAGGAAGACGATCAGGCCCGGGATGATGTATTTACCGTTGTACATTATTCATCCTCCTCGGAACCTTCGACACCGGGCAGGTCCTCCTGGCGCAGGTTCATGGTGCGCTCTTCCTCTCCTTCGAAGACGAGGGCGTTGCCCACCAGCTCGTGCAGGCCGGTGACCTGGACTCCGGGAGCCCAGTAGTCGGCCAGGCCGGGCAGCGTGGCGCGGTCGATGGCGCAGATGCAGCTCATGGTGTTCACGCCGAACTTCTCCTGCACGTAGCGCAGGGCGTTGCCGCGGGGCAGGCCGCCGCGCAGGCGCATCTCGGTGAACTCGCCGTTGTTCAGGCCCGCGCCGCCGCCGCAGCAGAAGGTCTGCTCGCGGATGGTCTGGGCGGGCATGTCCACGAACTTCTCCACAACGTTCTCCAGCACGTAGCGGGGCTCGTCGAAGAAGCCCATGCCGCGGGAGGTGTTACAGGAGTCGTGCCAAGTGGCGGTGATGCCCGCGTTGCGGCTCTTGTCCAGCTTGAGCTTGCCGTTCTTGATCAGGTCGGCGGTGAACTCCACCAGGTGGATCATCTTGGTGGACTTGGCGTTGTTGAACACCGTGCCGGTGATGGGGCTCTTGGGCACTTCCAGGAAGTCGGCCGGGCCGTTCATGGTGTCCATGAACTGGTTGAGCACGCGCCACATGTGGCCGCACTCGCCGCCGATGATGTACTTGACGCCCAGGCGCTTGGCCTCGTGGTACATCTTGGCGTTCAACTTCTTCATCCACTTGTCGTTGGTGAAGGAGCCGAAGTTGCCGCCCTCGGAGGCGTACGTGGACCAGGTCACGTCAAGGTCCAGGTAGTCGAAGAGCAGCAGGTAGCCCATGAAGGTGTAAATGCCGGGCTCGGCGAAGATGTCGCCGGAGGGCGTGATGAACAGGATCTCGGCGCCCTTGCGGTGGAAGCTGGGTTCGACGCGGCGACCGGTGATGGTCTCGATGTCGTCCACCAGGAAGTCCATCATGTCCTTGAAGGCGTGGGGCTGGATGCCCAGGTGGTTGCCGGTGCGGTTGCAGTTGGCCACCGGCTCCAGGATCCAGTTGATGTTCACGCCGATGCGGTTCATCAGGTCGCGCGCCAGGAAGGTGATCTCGGCGGTGTCGATGCCGTAGGGGCAGTACAGCGAGCAGCGGCGGCACTGGGTGCACTGGTAGAAGTACATGAACCATTCTTTGATCACGTCTTCTTCCAGCTTGCGCGAGCCGGACAGCTTGCCCAGGATCTTGGCGGCCACACTGAACTCACCGCGGTAGATGGAGCGCAGCAGCTCGGCGCGCAGCACCGGCATGTTCTTGGGGTCGCCGGAGCCGATGTAGAAGTGGCACTTGTCGGCGCAGGCGCCGCAGCGCACGCACACGTCCATGAACACCTTCAGCGACCGGTACTTCTTCAGAAGCTCGCGGAAGCCGTCGGTGACGATCTCGCGCCAGTCGGGCGGAAGCTTCCAGTCTTCCTGGGTGGGGTCCCATTCCCTGGGGTTGGGAAGGCCCAGATATTTGAGCACATCCGGCTTGCCGGGGTAAGAGTAGTTTCCGAGCTTGAACTCAGGCTTGACGTCCATCCACGGCTCAGCCGGCGTGGAATAGTCGACTTTCATTACTTCTTCAGGCGGCGCCATCTTCGACATACGATCTCCCTTGTGGAAATACGCCCAGCCCCGGGCGGTTTAGGCTTCCTTGTCCACCGGCAGGCCGGCCTCGATCATCTTCTCGCGGAAGTCGTCCTCGTAGTCCGCGTAGCTGTGCGGCTTGATGGAGGGATCGTTCCAGGGGTTGATGTAGCGAACCATGCGGGTGTTGTTGGGCAGGTTCCGGGTGGGGCTCAGGAAGACGCCGCCCAGGTGCATGAGCTTGGAGAAGGGGAAGTAGGCCCACAGCACGCACACCAGGAAGAAGTGCATGTAGAACGACCAGTCGATGTTCGGCGGAATCACCGGCTTGAAGCTCACCAGGCCGATGGCCAACTGCTTGATGGCGATCACGTCCACTTTGGCGAAGTAGCGCATGTAGATGCCGGACAGGGCGATGGCCAGGATAAGGAACAGGGGGAAGTAGTCGGAGACCAGGGAGATGTAGCTGACCTTGGGGTCCCAGATGCGCCTGGCCAGCAGGAAGGTGACGCCCACCACGAAGAACACGTCGGTCAGGTAGAGGGTGGGGGCCGCGATCTGCAGGATGGAGTCGACGAACTCCACGCCGGTGACCAGCATGGGCACGGGCTCCAGGAAGAAGCGCATGTGCCTGAAGAGCACGATCAGGAAGCTGTAGTGGAACATGAGCGAGAACAGCCAGAGGGACTTGTCCGAGCCGTAGGCCACCCGGCCCTCTTCGGGGCGGTTGTCCAGCTTGGTGTTGCGGAAGAGACTCCTGAAGCAGAGCACTTCCAGGGCCATGCGCACGACCGTCTGGAACGGGGTGGAGGGGTTGTCGAACTTCGCCTGTTTGACCCACGGCAGCGATTGTTGCTGGCCGCCGGTGGTGGCGATGGAGAAGGGCTGGGGCGTGGAAGCCCAGCCGATCACCTTTTTAACGAATCCCGCCACGAAAATCGCGACGGCCACATACGGGACGGCGATCCCAAATACGTTCGCCATGCCCGCCCCGGCCCCAAGGGCCGCCACCGCAGCCAACGCCACGACGGCCAGAAATGCGGTTACGAGTCCAGCCATGTACCCTCCACCTCGCGTTGAACCTTTTTGCCCGGCCGGCCTACTCGGCCGACTCGCCCTCGCCGATGCCCACGATCAGTTGGGCGCGTTTAAGGAGTTGCACTTGCGACCGCTCAAGATCCTTGTATTTGATTTCATGGAGCTTTTCGCGGCATTTCGCGTAGAGATCAAGGCTGGCGAGCGCCAGCCCGTCGATGCGGGTTTCCATGGCCAGCAGCTGGTCCCAGGCGTTGGCCTCGACGAAGTCCTGCCAGAAGCCCTCCCGCAGCACCTTCTTGAGAAGGAACAAAAACCCCGCGGCCCGGGATGGGGAGAAGTTCTGCACCGCGCGCACGCGCACCAGCTCGTCCAGGTGGTCGAGCACAGGTTCCAGAGCGGCCTTGTCGCCGCCGGCGGCCAGATAGTCCACCACGGCTCCGGCCATCTCCCGGATGCGCGCGCCCACAGGATTATGGTAGGGGTCCGAGCTCTTCTTCCAGAGCTTGGCCGTCTCCGGCGGATAAGTGTCCAGAATCAGGTGCTGCCACCGCTGGACAATTGCCTCCCGGTTCGCAGCCAGGAGTGTCTCGACTGTGTTCATTAGTTGCCCTGGTATGCGGCGTGTGGTGATAACGCTTGTTCGCCCCGTCACAAACGCCACCACCCATACCCCGCACTCCATGTCCTGTAAAGATTGAAAAAGGCCGAAAGCGGCTCCCCGCCGTGAAAAACCGCCTCCTGGGCGGCGCATGTGGTTTACAGGCTTCGCATTCGCCACTATATTGTCAGATCGACGGGTTCGCCCAATCCGCCGTACGCCGCGAAACCATAGGACGCACCATGCTGCTCACCCAACAGCACTCGACCATCCTCAAAGCTGTGGAACAGTTCCAGCAAATCGAAAAATATCAGGGGGTCATGCCCCGCAAGCACGCCTGCCTCTTCCGAGATGAGGACGTGAGCGACCTGGTGGACCAGGGCCTGCTGGACTGGGCCAAGTTCACCTTCGATTGCGGCAAGGAGCTCAAGGGGCTGCGCCTCACCGTAAAGGGGCAGCGCCTGCTGGACCAGCAGCTGCGCAACGCCGAGATGCCCGCCCAGATCACCGGCACGGAACTGGCCTACGAGCACCTGCTCATCCTGGAGGATTTGCACCACTTCTGCCGCATGCCCCGCTACCGGCGCATGATGCCCGAGAAGAAGGCCCGCCACTACAACCCCACCGATTTCGAGGACCTGCTGCACAGGGGCTACATCCTCAAGGTGCGCCTCAAGGCCGACGGCGAGCAGACCTTCAAGGGCTACGTGATCTCCACCAAGGGCGAACACGCTTTGGCCGAGGCCAGGCAGGCCATCCAATAGGAAACAGCCCCCGGAGGGGCTGCTTCGGTAACCAGTGGCGAAAGGGCCCTCAGGCCTCGGCCCCGCCCACCTTCAGGCTGACGTCCTCGGCCCGGGTCCACTCCACTTCCAGCGAGAGCTTCTCCTTGTCCTTCTTCTGCGACACCTTGAGGCTGAACTCCATGACGCCGCGTGGTTTGAGGGTCATGCAGTCCTGCCCCACCGTCATGCACACGGACCCGGCCCGCATCCCGGCGGTCAGATCCTCCAGGTAGGCCACGACCTCGGCCACGGCCTTGGCCCCTTCCACCTTGATCTTGTCCTTGCCCATCTTGTTCTCCTTTTCACAAGCCCGGCAAAGCGATCAGCCCATGCGCCACCCCGGCGCGCGGATGCCGCGGGGGCACCGTCGCGGCGCATTTCCCCGCCCCGGGCATCCGGCGCAGGACGGCTATGACGCGCATTGTGCCAAGCATGGCCCCATGCTTAGCGCGCCTTGGTGACGATCCTGTTTCAATCCATGCGGGAGCTGAACCCGGCGATGGCCGCGAGTGCGCTCTGGCGCTTGATGTCTATCCGGTCGCCGTCGAAGTGGAACAGCTCCGCGTCGCGCGTGTCGGGCGTGACCCAGGCCACCCAGACGGTGCCCACCGGCTTCTCCTCCGAGCCGCCCGTGGGCCCGGCGATGCCGGAGACCGCAACGGCGCACTGGGCGCCCAGGCGCGAGGCCGCGCCCTCGGCCATGGCCAGCACGGTCTCCCGGCTCACGGCTCCGTGCTCTTCCAACACGGCCCCGGGCACGCCCAGCAGGCTCTGCTTCAGGGCGTTGGAGTAGGTGACGACGCCGCCCAGGTACCACTCGGAGCTGCCTGAAAGGTTCGTCAACTCGCTGCCGATGAGCCCCCCCGTGCAGGACTCCGCCGTGACCAGGCTCCAGCCCCGGTCCAGCAGTTGCCCGGCCAGCCATTCGATCATCTCGGTTCTCAATTCCCACTGCATCGCGGCCTCTCCCTGCTTGACCGAAGCGTTTTGCCCAAAGTAAGACCCGCCGACAATACACAACCATCCCGGAGGCCGCCAATGCTTGATGTGCGCTTCGTGCGCAAAAATATCGACACCGTCCGCCAGGCCCTGGAGAACCGCCAGATGCAGCTCGACATGGGCGAGTTCGTCCGACTGGACGAACACCGCCGCGCCGTGCTCGCCGAGGTGGAGACCCTGAAGAACGAACGCAACGCCGCCTCAGCCGAGGTGGCCAAGCGAAAGCGTTCCGGCCAGGACGCCTCCGACCTGCTCGAGGGGCTCTCGGCCCTGTCCGAGCGCATCAAGGGGCTGGACGAACAGGCCCGCAAGGCCGACGAGGATTCCGAGGCCTTCCTCTACTCCATCCCGAACATCCCCCACTCCACCACGCCCGTGGGCAAGTCCGAGGCTGACAACCCCGTGGTGCGCGTGGTGGGCGAGGCGCCCTCCTTCGACTTCGCGCCCAAGGAGCACTGGGAGCTGGGGCAGAGCCTGGGCGGCATCGACTTCGACCGCGCCGCCAAGATCACCGGCTCGCGCTTCGCCGTGCTCAGGGGCTGGGCCGCGCGCATGGAGCGCGCCCTGGTGGCCTTCATGATCGACCTGCACACCCGCGAGCACGGCTACACCGAGGTGGCCACGCCCTACATCGTCAACTCGGACAGCCTGCGCGGCACGGGCCAGCTGCCCAAGTTCGAGCAGGACCTCTTCCGCCTGGACTTCAAGGACTACTACCTGATCCCCACGGCCGAGGTCCCGGTGACCAACCTGCACCGCGACGAGACCCTGGACGAGGCCGACCTGCCCATGGGCTACACGGCCTACACGCCCTGCTTCCGCTCCGAGGCAGGGTCCTACGGCAAGGACACCAAGGGCCTCATCCGCCAGCACCAGTTCGACAAGGTGGAGATGGTGCGCTTCTGCAAGCCCGAGGAGTCCTACGAGCAACTGGAGCTTTTGACCTCCCAGGCCGAGGAGGTGCTCAAGCGCCTGAAGCTGCCCTACCGGGTCATCACGCTCTGCACCGGGGACGTGGGCTTCTCCTCCGCCAAGACCTACGACATCGAGGTCTGGCTGCCGGGCCAGAACGCCTACCGCGAGATCTCCTCCTGCTCCAACTTCGAGGACTTCCAGGCCAGGCGCGCGGGCATCCGCTTCAAGCCCAAGGGCGGCAAGGCCCAGCTCGTGCACACCTTGAACGGCTCCGGCCTGGCGGTGGGCCGGACCATGGTGGCCATCCTGGAGAACTACCAGCGCGCCGACGGCTCCGTGGCCATACCCGAGGTACTGGTGCCCTACATGGGCGGCCTCACCGAAATCCGCCCGTGATCAGACTCGCCCCCTTGCTCCGCGCAACAGCAGCCGCCGCCGGGGTCTTCACCCTGGCGGCGCTGTTCTACCTCTCGCTGGCCCAGGCGATTCTGCTCTCGGGTTTGGCCGGTGCGGCCATGCTCGGGCTGGAATTGGCCGGGAGGGGGAAGAACTGGTAGATTGCCCGCGTTGAACCCGCGTCGCCCCATGACAAGTTGACATTCAATAGCCAGATGATACGGACATACCTATGGATACGACCCCGAACATCATTCCCATGTTCCGCAGGACCATCGCATACGCGGTCACGTTCGTATCGTTTTACATCCTGGGCGCGATGGACAGCATGCGCCTATGGGCTCAATTCGGGTTGTTTTTCAGCGGGCTCATAGCGGCAACCGTCCTGAGCTTCTTCTTTTTCCTGTTTATCGGCGCATTCATTCCGCCAAAAGCGGGCAAGGGAGTGCAGGCCGTGATTTTCGCCACGGAAGTGATCGCATCCATCATTGTGTTGAAGCTCGTCATTCCGATCATCCCGACAAATTGAGACCAAGCCTTTTTGCTTGTATTGCGCGCCGACAGAAACGAAACATCAGCTGCATCTCCGTGGGCAATTGGAGCCTGTAAGATCTCTGCCCTGATGTTTCCTTGGAAGGCCCCGGTTCACGCCGGGGCTTTCTTGTTTTCGCCCTCCAAAACGACGACAAGCCCCGGTCAACCCGAGGCTTGTCATGATAATACTTCCCTGGCTCGTACCAAATTCTGAGCATCACCAACCACCGCGACAGGCGGCCGCGCGAGGGGACGAGGGCGGAACGCCGTGGCGATCCCGCGCTGGCGCTTGCGCCAGAGGGGCGCAGCCCCGGCAGCTTGATCGCTGCGGCGGCGCGCCCGATTCCCCGAGCGGCGGACGCCCAGTCGGCCCCCTACCCGCCTTCCGCATCACCCTCCGCCCGCGGCAGACGGACGCGCGAGGGGACGAGGGCGAAGCGACGTGGCGATCCCGCGCTGGCGCTTGCGCCAGAGGGGCGCAGCCCCGGCAGCTTGATCGCTGCGGCGGCGAGCCCGATTCCCCGAGCGGCGGACGCCCAGTCGGCCCCCTACCCGCCTTCCGCATCATCCTCCGCCCGCGACAGGCGGCCGCGCGAGGGGGCGAGGGCGAAGCGACGTGGCGATCCCGCGCTGGCGCTTGCGCCATAGGGGCGCAGCCCCGGCAGCTTGATCGCCTCGGCGGTGCGCCCGGCTCCCCGAGCGGCGGACGCCGAAAACCAACCCCCCTATTTCCAGCCCGCAACCTCGAACCCGCCGTTGCGCAGGTCTTCCTTGTTATAGAGGAACTCCCCTCCCCCCATGGCCTGGAAGCTGCCGCCCGCGCCCAGCACGATGGCGTGACCGGCGGCGGTGTCCCACTCCCAGGTGGGGTTGAAGCGCGGGTACAGGTTGGCGCTGCCCTCGGCCACCAGCCCGAACTTCAGCGCGGACCCGGCGCTGACCTCGCGCCGGTTGGGGTAGCGCTCCAGGTACCCAGCCAGACGCTCGTCCGGGTGGGAACGGCTGGCGACCACCACAACCTCCCCTCCTTCGGGGATCGGGCCGGAGACGCGCAGGGGTTCGCGCTTCCCTCCGGTCATCTTGAACGAGCCCATGCCGGGCCCGCCGTAGTAGAGCACGTCCTTTACCGGCACGTAGATCACCCCGAACACCGGGCTGCGCCCCTCCACCAGGGCGATGTTCACCGTGAACTCGCCATTGCGCTTGATGAACTCCTTGGTGCCGTCCATGGGGTCCACCAGCCAGAAACGCTTCCAGCCCTTGCGCTGCGCGTATTCCGCCTGGGAGGACTCCTCCGAGAGGATGGGCACGTCCGGGTGCAGGGCTGAGAGCGAGCGGGCGATGACCTCGTTGGAGGCGCGGTCCGCCTGGGTCAGAGGGGACTTGTCCTCCTTGATCTCCACCGCGAACTCGGTGCCGTAGACCTCCAGGATGGCCTGGCCCGCCAGCCGGGCCACTGCGCAGATCGCATCCCAATCGAAGTTGGACATCAGGTCTCCCCTTTGCTGTTGGATCGTTCGGAAATCAGGATTCGTAGGCGGCCAGAGCTTCGCCAGCCGGGCCGGCGGCCACGGCCCGCCCTCCTTCCAGCACCAGCGCGTGGGTGACGCAGGCCGGAATCTCCAGCGGATTGTGCGTGACCATCACCAGCTGCCTGCCCTGCGCCGCCAGGTCGTCCAGCAGGGCCAGCACCTCGGCCCGGGCCTGCGGGTCCAGCCCGCCGAGTGGCTCGTCCAGCAGGAGCACCTGCGGATCGAAGGCCAGGGCGCGGCCGATCATGGCCTTGCGCGCCTGCCCCTGCGACAGGGAGGATATGGGCCTGTCCGCCAGTTCGTTGAGCCCGAGCCGCTCCAGCCAGCCCGCGGCGCGGGCCAGCATGGCCGCATCCGGGGCGTTGTAGAGCCCGAAGCTGCCGAAGAAGCCGGAGACCAGCACCTCGCGCACGGTGGTGTCGCGGGGGTGCTCGGCCTGGGCGTCCCAGGCCACCACGCCCAGGCGGGCCCGCAGGTCCCACAGGCTCACAGGCTCGGGCAGGCCGAAGCGGTCCACCCTGCCCGCCGAGGGGTGCAGGTCGCCCGAGAGCAGCTTCACCAGGCTGGACTTGCCCGCCCCGTTGCGGCCCACCACCACCCAGTGCTCGCCCCGGCGCAGCCGCCAATCGAGCGGGCCGAGCACGTCCACGCCGCCCAGGGTCACGGTCGCGCCGTGCAGGGCCAGCAGCGGTTCGCCCTCGGTTGCGGGCTTGGCCGCATCCCTGCGCTCCTCGCGGCGGATGGCCGGAGCCAGCGCCTTGGCCACGGCCTTGAGCGGGCCGCGCTTCGTCGTGCGCCCCCTGCTCATGGAGACGGCTTCGAAGCCCAGGTCCGGCAGGCTCCCGGGGTGGTGCGTGGCGGCGGCCAGGCCCACGCCGGAATCCGCCAGGGCTTCCAGCACGCCGTGCAGAACCCGGCGCGAGGGCGCGTCCAGGCCGTCGGCGGCCTCGTCCAGGAAGAGCCACTCCGGCCCGCGCACCACGGCCCGGGCCAAAAGTACGGCCATGGCCTGGCCCTGGGAAAGCTCCAGGAAGGGCCTGTAGGCCAGCTCCCCGATGCCCAGCCGCTCCAGCGACGCCAGGGCGGCCCGGCGCTCGGGCTCGCCCACGGCCCCGGAGGCCAGGGGGGAGTCGGTCAGGCCGGAGACCACGATCAGCCAGCCGGACACGTTCCAGCCGCGCCTGCGGTAGAGGTCGCGCAGGTCGGCCCCGGCGGCGCCGATGCGCGGCCGGGCCTCGATGGGGCTGGGGGTGGTCCTGCCGTCCACAACATAGAGGCGCTGCCCGGCGTAGCCTCCGCCCGGGAGCTGGTCGGGCCAGATCTCCCCGCGAGCCACGCGCAACAGGGTGGACTTGCCAGCGCCGTTGCCGCCCACCAGGGCCACGCGCCCGCCCGGGGGCAAGTGCAGGCCGGCCCCGTCCAGAAGCGTATTCGCGCCCCGGCTGACGCGCACGTTTTCGATGATGATCTCAAGGCTCATGGGGCTGATTGACTACCCCCTCGCGGTGCAAAAGGCCAGTCGCAGCGAACGGCTTGCAATTCGCGCCTGGAACCGTCATTGTCCAAACTTCAACGCCTTTGGAGGACCAGCCCGTGAGAACATGCCGCCTGTTGCTTGTGGATGACGAAGCCGAATTCATCGAGACACTGGGCAAGCGCCTGGCCCGGCGCGGCCTGACCGTACACCTGGCCAACTCGGGGCAGCAGGCCCTGGACATCATCGGGGGCAACGAGCTCGACGTGGTGGTCCTGGACGTGAAGATGCCCGGCATGGACGGCATCGAGGCCCTGCAGAAGATCAAGGCCCTCAAGCCGGACCTCGAGGTGCTCATGCTCACGGCCCACGCCAACGTGGAAGTGGCCATGCGCGGCATGGAGCTGGGGGCCTTCGACTACCTGATGAAGCCTGTGGAGCTCGACGAGCTGCTCTACAAGATCCAGGACGCCAACAAGAAAAAGTGCCTCACCGGTTGAGCCGCACGTGTTCACTCGCCTGAAGGCCCTTTTCTCCGATATCTTCGGCCAGGAGACGCACCAGCGCCTCGGGGACGAAGAGATTCTGGCCGAGTTCAAGAAGCGCTACCATAATTTCCGCCTGCTGCTCACGGCGAACAAGAAGACCCTGGCCATCATGTCCGAGATGGAGCAGGCCCTGCGCGGCCAGTTCGTGTTCGGCATGTCCTTCGTGCGCTCCCAGGCCACGGCGGCCTCGGTGAACGTGTTCCGCATCGTCAAGCACCTCTCCGAGATCGCCCCGGGCAAGTACGACGCCCTGTTCGAGCGCCTGAAGGACATCCAGGCCCAGATCACCGCCATCCTCGCCCGCCAGCCCCAGACCGTGGCCACCGAGCTGCTGCTGCCGCTGGAGAAGGTGGGCCGCGAAATGTCGGACCAGGTGGGCTCCAAGATGGCCAACCTGGGCGACATCATGACCCGCCTGGGCCTGCCCGTGCCCGCCGGGTTCGCCATCACCTCGCTGGCCTACACCCGCTTCATGGAGGACTCGGGCCTCCGGGACGAGATCAACCGCCTGATCCAGGCCGTGGGCGCCGACGACCACAGCACGCTCCTGCCCCTGTGCTCCCAGATCCAGCAGATGATCGTCTCCGCCGAGCTGCCAGCGGACGTGGCCGAGGCCATCCTCGTTGGCTACAGCGAGCTGGAGGCCAAGACCTACCCCGGGGTGCGCGTGTCCCTGCGTTCCAGCGCCTTGGGCGAGGACGCCCTGGGCCAGTCCTTCGCGGGGCAGTTCCGCAGCGTGCTCAACGTGGCCCCTGAAGAGATGCTCATCACCTACAAGGAGATCGTGGCCAGCAAGTACAGCCCCCAGGCCGTGACCTACCGCCTGGCCAAGGGCATCCCGGACCAGGACGTGGCCATGTGCGTGGGCTGCATGGCCATGGTCCACGCGCGCAGCGGAGGCGTGGCCTACTCCCGCAACCCCCTGGCCATCCGCGACGACGAGGTCTTCATCCACTCGGCCTGGGGCCTGGCCAAGACCGTGGTGGACGGGGCCGTCTCCTCCGACCTGTTCGTGGCCAAGCGCGGCGACCCGCCCAGGCTGGTCACCAGCCAGATCTCCCACAAGGACCGCATCTTCTTCTGCGACCCGCGCGCCGGCGTCTGCCGCCAGGAGGAAGGCGGCGCCCTGGCCGAGGAGCCCAGCCTCACCGACGAGGAGGCCCTGCGCCTGGCCAGCATCGCCATCCGCCTGGACGAGACCTACGGCGAGCCCCTGGACATCGAGTGGGCCATGGATGAGGCCCGCGAGATTTTCCTGCTGCAGTGCAGGCCGCTGCGCCAGATGGAAGCCAGCGGCGTGGCGCGGCCCGAGGGCCAGTTCGGCAAGCCGCTGCTCGCTGGGGGCGTCACCGGCAGCCCGGGCGTGGCCGCCGGGCCCATCCACCGCGTCAGCCGCGACCTGGACATGCTCACCTTCCCGCCCGGGGGGGTGCTGCTCTCCGCCGAGGCGGCCCCGCGCTGGGCCACGCTCCTGGGCAAGGCCTCGGCCGTGATCACCGAGCGCGGCAGCTCCGCCGGGCATCTGGCCAACGTGGCCCGCGAGTTCGGCGTGCCCGCGCTGATGGGCCTGGAAGGGGCCGTGGCCGCACTCTCGGGCAAGGGGGAGGTCACCGTGGACGCCGACGGCCTGGCCATCTACGCCGGGCGGGTGGAAGGGCTCCTGGCCCTGGCCCGGCCAGCCGAAGTGGACGCCGCTGCGCACTCCCCCATGCACGCCATCCTGCGCGACGTGCTGGACGTGATCGCCCCGCTCAACCTGCTGGACCCCAGCGCCCCGGAATTCGCCCCGGAACACTGCCGCACCCTGCACGACATCACCCGCTTCTGCCACGAGAAGTCCGTCACGGAGATGTTCCGCTTCGGGCAGGACTTCCACTTCTCAAAGCGGGCCTCCAAGCAGCTCAAGTACCGCGTGCCCATGAAGTGGTTCTTCGTGAACCTGGACGACGGCTTCACCCACGACATCAAGGGCAAGTACGTCACCATGGAGGAGATCGCCTGCGAGCCCGTGCACTCCCTGTGGGACGGCTTCATCGCCATCCCCTGGCAGGGGCCGCCCCCGGTGGACGGCAAGGGCCTGCTGCACATCGTGGCGCACTCCACCGTGAACACCAACGTGGCCCAGGTGGGCGACGAGTACGCCCAGGGCAACTACTTCATGATCTCGAAGCACTACATGTGTCTGAGCTCGCGCTTCGGCTACCACTTCTGCACCGTGGAGGCCCTGGTGGACGACCGCGAGAACGAGAACTACGTGAGCTTCCAGTTCAAGGGCGGCGCGGCCGAGACCCAGCGCCGCACCCGGCGGGCGCGCTTCATCGGCGACCTGCTGGAGGAGTACAACTTCCGGGTGGAGCTGCAGGGCGACGAGATGCGGGCCATCTACGCCAAGGGGCCAAAAGATTTGATGCTCGATCGGCTGCGCCTGATCGGCTACCTGCTGATGCACACCCGCCAGATGGACATGGTGATGACCAACGAGACCCTGGTGGCCCAGTACCGGCGCAAGTTCACGGAAGATATCGACGGCCTGCTGCGCGAGGCCGGAGAGAAGCACATGCGGGAGGTGATGCGGGAGGAGGCGTAAGGGGGAGTGTTACGCGACGCGCCTACCTTCTTGCATCATTTATGATTTTTGTTTGCTTGGGTTATCAACTTTACCAAAGAATCAATTCCATCAAGAGTGCTCGGAATTTTTTCTTGGTTTGTGACAATTGGGCTAAATATTATGGTGTCAAATTTCTCAAATGCAGTAGTATCTTTATCTTTTTTGAATTCGGCGTGCTCCTCAATAAACTTACAAAGCGCCTTTCTCAATCGCAACTGAGCAATTTGCCCCACACTCGAATTATATTGATGCAATATTACTCGAAAATAATAAATCATCAGACCTTCGACAAACAAAAGCGGCGCAATTCTTGTCACATAAAATTTTATTATCTGCGCGTTGGTTGCCTCGTCTGGAATGTTGAAAATCTGCATCAGAAAACTTGAAGACCCGAGGATTGCACTAGGTATAACAGCCAGCAGCAATCCTAAAAATATTAGCCCAGCCAGCTGAATATTCTTGTCAGCTTTCACCTTTATTAGCATCTCTTGGAATGCAAACGTCAGCCCTGCTAAGTTGTATGTACTTGCTATTTTATTCGCCTCTTCCTTCAAGTTTTCAAGCCGCGATAACCATTGCTCAACCTCTTTCTTTTTAGCGATAAAATCATTATCAAGCACCTGTTTCTTTACCGCAAACCATTCGTCTGAACTACTTGCAATATTTTGATACTCTTGCTCCAATAAATGCGTATCAAAACAATCATAACACTCCAGATACACTTTATTCTTTTCATCCTCACTAAGCATTTCAGAATTTTTAACATTTAAGCAAGCATAGTATAGCAAAACGCGCACATATGGATCACCTGCTTCTCCAGTTCTTGCCATGCATTCCTTACACATTAGTGCAACATCAAACAGGACCCGAGAAATTTTCCCACGTGAGGCATCGTCTAACCTTGCATCCACAATGGAAGCGAATCTATTTGTCATAAACTTTGGACAGGACACTTTTCCACTATGAAACGGATTTGTGGCCAAATAGTTCAGCGCGCCAACTATCAAATTGGCTTTAGTCGCCAGTTCGCTAGAAAGGGGTAATCCACCAATATTCTGCACAAATCTTTCTACTTTCGCTCTGTCTTCGCTATCAAGCATGCCGCAACCCCTTAACAAACCCAAGGACAAATACAAAACACACATGTGGCTGACGTCCGCGCCTTCGTCCAATCACACGACAACGTCTATTTATATATCAATATATAACAAATTCAAGATAAAATTTTACTCCTCCTCCAACTCCCCGCTGACCTGAAACCGCTTCATGAAGGCGCGGTCGATCCTGTCCTTGAGCCAGAAGGCCGTCTGGCCTTCGTAGGTCAGGAAGCCCTTGTGCAGGATGCCCCGGCCGCCGCCGCAGTTGAGTATCAGCAGGTATCCGCCCCCCGTGTTGGTGAACGGCTCCAGCTTGTCCCCATTCAGGGAGGCCAGCAGGTTGTGGTGCAGCACCGGGTTCTGGCGCACCGGGTAGACCCCCACCTTCTCCAGCTCGCCGGGCGCGAAGCTGATGCAGTCGCCCCCGCCCAGGATGTTGGGGTGGCTCACGCTGCGCAGGTATTCGTCCACCAGGATGCCGCCCTTGGGGCCGGTGGCCACGCCGAAGCGTGAGAGGTCCGGCTGCGGGGAGACGCCGTAGGCCAGGAAGGCCACGTCCCAGGGCACGTGCAGGTCTCCGCTGAGGTAGGCCACGCCGTCGCCCAGGCGCGAAGCGGTGTGCCCGTCGAAGATCTTGATGCCCCGGCGCGCCAGGGAGCGATAGGCCAGGCTGCGCACCTTCTCGGGGAAGCGGGGCAGCAGGCCCCGCCCGGGTACAACCGCCACGTCCGGGTCGGCTTCGGAGGTCGCTGAGCAGCCGCAGCGGATGAGTTCGCAGGCGTTGCCCGCCAGCTCCACCCCGGCCGGGCCGCCGCCGATGACCAGCACCTTGGGGGAGCGCCCCGTGGCCAGCACCTCTTCAAGCCTGAGCTTGGCGCGCAGCAGGTTCTCGATGGGCTTCACCGGGAACACGCCGGGGTGCCCGCCGATGCCCGCCATCTTGGCCGGCGGCAGGGAGCCGGTGTTGAAGGAGCAGACGTCGTAGCCCAAGGCCATGCCGTTCTCCAGGTGAACCACGCCCTCCCGCGGGTCGATGGAGGTCATCCTGCTGCGGATGAAGGTGCCCCCGCCGCGCTCGGCCATTGCCCGCACGTTGAAGCGGCACTCGGCGGGCCTGTAGAAGCCGGAGAGCATCCCCGGGCCCATGCCGGAATAGTAGTGGTAGTCGGCGGGCGTCACCAGCGTGACGTGGTGCCCGGCCTCCTGGTAGACGCGCAGGTTGGCCAGCACGGTCAGGTGGGCGTGCCCGCCGCCCACGAGGAGGAGATTTTTGCCCATGCTCCCTACATGCTGCAAAGCAAGCCCGAAGGCAAGCGCGGGCATGGCCCGGCGCGCGAGCGCATAAAAACGGAAGCCCCCGGCCTGTCACGGCTCGGGGGCTTGAAAAGGGAGGCCGCTGGCCGCCCGGCCAGGGCTCACTCGCTGATGAGGCCCAGGCGGCGCAGTTCCGCCAGGAGGGCTTTCTCCTCGATGGGTTTTTGCAGGAAGGCGGTGGCGTCGCCCAGGAACATGGCGTTGTGCGTATCCTCGGCGTCCTCGAGGACGGAGGTGATGATGATGCGCGCCCTGCGGGCATCATCGACGCCGAAGTCGCGCTCCATGTCGCGGATCTCGCGCATGGCCGTGGCCCCGTCGATCTCGGGCATGCGCAGGTCCATGCAGACGAGTTCGTAGGGTTTTTTCTCCTTGAGGGCCCGCTGGAAGGCCATCACGGCTTCCTCCCCGTTCTCGGCCACGTCGCAGGCGGCGTAGGGGTGGAGAATGTACTCCAGGAAGCTCCTGCTGTAGAAATCATCATCGACGATGAGTACGCGCATCAGCGACCCCAGTTTTGACGGTGTGCAATTTCAAGCGGATGCGTATCATTTATATTCGCCGCGCGGTCTATGTCAAGGCTGGTGGAACGAGGCCCTGCCGGAGCCATTTTGCGGCCCGGCTGGCGAATCCACCAATACTGAAAGCATGCAGGCCGCCCCGAACGGTCTCTTCAATCCCTCTGGTGCGGCTCAAGGCAGCAGGCGCGTCCGCAACAGTTTCTCCGCCTCCTCGCTTGGGAGCGGCTTGGAGAACAGGAAGCCCTGGCCGTACTGGCAGCTCAGGCCGTGCAGGTCGTCAAGCTGGCCGTGCTGCTCCACGCCTTCGGCAACCACCTCCAGCCCAAGGTTGTGGGCCAGATGCACGATGGCCCCCACGATCTCCAGGTTTTCGCTCCCGTCGCCCATCTTGCCCACGAAGCTGCGGTCGATCTTGAGGCTGTCCAGGGGGAAGCGGTGCAGGTAGGCCAGAGAGGAATACCCCGTGCCGAAATCGTCGATGCTGATCTTGACGCCCAAGCCCTTGAGCAGGGTGAGCATGCGCACGGTGAACTCGGCGTTCTCCATGGCCCTGCTCTCGGTGATTTCGAGCCGCAAGGACTCGGGGGGGATGCCCGTATCCTCCAGGACGCTGCGGATCTCGCCCACGAGCTCCAGGTTCAGGAACTGCTTTGCGGAGATGTTCACGCTCATGGAGAGTGGCGGCTGCATGCGCTTGAGGTTCTGCCACTTGGCCAGCTGCTCGCAGGCAGTGCGCAGCACCCAGCTGCCGACGGACACGATGAGCCCCGTCTCCTCGGCCACGGGGATGAAGTCCGCGGGGGGGATCAGCCCCCTGGTGGGGTGCTGCCAGCGCACCAGGGCCTCGAAGCCCTGCACGTCGCCGTCGGGGATGCCCACGATGGGCTGGTAGTGCAGGCGAAGCTCCCCCCGCTCCACGGCGGCGCGCAGGTCCGTCTCCAGTTGGAGCAGGGAGGTGGCGGCCTGGTGCATGGTGGAGTCGAATATCTCGTAGCGGGCCTTGCCCAGGGCCTTGGCCCGGTACATGGCGATGTCCGCGTCGCGCACGACGTATTCGGGCTTGTCGTAGGTCCAGGTTTTGAGCACCACGCCGATGCTGGCGGAGGTGAACACCTTGCGCCCCTGCACGTAGATGGGCTTGGAGAGCTCGTACTGCAGCCGGGAGAGGATGTGCGTGGCGTCCAGGGTGCCGGAGATGTCGTCCACCAGGATGGCGAACTCGTCGCCGCCGAAGCGGGCCACCGTGTCCAGGGGTCTGAGCGCAGCCTTGATCCTGCAGGCCACCTCCACAAGGAGCTGGTCGCCGGCCTGATGGCCCAGGCTGTCGTTGATGACCTTGAAGCGGTCCAGGTCCAGGAAGAACACGGCGAAGCGATAGCTGTACTTGCGGCGCGTGCGGTGGATGGCCCATTCCAGGCGGTCCATGAAAAGCACCCGGTTGGGCAGCCCGGTCAGGGCGTCATGGAAGGCCTGGTGGCGCAATTGGGACTCGGCTGCCTTGCGCGCGGTGACGTCCTGGACGAGGCCCTCGTAACAGGCCACGGCCCCGTTATCGCCAAGCACGCTCCAGGTGCTCTCCGAGAGCCAGACCTCCACCCCGTCCTTGCGGCGGACCTGCCTCTCGAAGCTCGTCACATGCCCCTCGGAACCGAGGCGGCGCACGAACTCAACGCGCTGGGCCGGATTGACGAAGAAGCTGTCCTCAAGGTGGGGCTGGACCGCGAGCAGCTCCTCCGGGCTGTCGTAGCCCAGAATGCGCGCCAGTGCCGGGTTGCACGCCAGCAGCATGCCGTTCGGCGCCGCCTGGTAGATGCCCTCGACCGAATTCTCGAAGATGGAGCGGTACTTGGACTCGGCCCGGCGCAGCTTCTCCTCGGCCTGCTTGCGCTTGGTGATGTCCACCACTGTGCCTTCATAAAGCCGCACCCTGCCGAACTCGTCGCGCACGGCCCGAGCCTGTTCGCTGATCCAGATGACTTGCCCGTCGCGGGTGAAGGCCCTGGATTCGAACCCCTGCACCCGGCCGTCCTCGGCCAAGGCGTCCTGGAATTCCCCTCCCCTGCCCTTCATAACGTAGAGCGCGCCTTCGTGGAGGCTGTTCATGAGCTCCTGCGGCGATGGGTATCCGAATATCTTGGCCAGGGCCGGATTGGCCGCGACGAAGCGCCCATCCGTACTGCGCTGGAAAATGCCCTCCTGCGCGTTTTCGAAAATGGCCCGGTACTTCTCCTCGGCCTGGCGCAAACGCTCCTCGGCCGATTTCCGGGCTGTAACATTCTCCACCGTACCCTCCACCAGCATTTCGCTCCCGTCCTGGCCAGCCACCAGGCGAGCGCTCACAGCCACCCAGATCAGTTTGCCGTCTCGCCGGTGGGAACGCATGACGAACCCCGGCGCATGACCCCACCGGGCCAGCATCTCAACGAGCTGCGCACTGCCATCGCAGTCGGCCAGCACTCCGGAGTAGGGTCCCCGGTCGCGCAGAAGCTCCTGCGGCGAGTCGAACCCGAAGATATCCGCCATGGCCTGGTTGGCCATGATCATCCGCAAGCTCGGGGTGGCCCTGAAAATTCCCATGACCGCGTTCTCGAAAATGCCCCGGTAGCGCCGCTCGGCGAGCACCAGCGCGTCTTCGGCATGTTTGCGGTCCGTGATGTCGTTGTAAACCCAGAACATCCCGGCGCTGCAGCCGCCGGCTTCGATGGGGAAGGCCAGCACCTGCATCTGCAGCCGGGAGCCGTCGCTGCGCATCCGCTCCGACTCGCAATGGGCCACGCCCAGCAGATGGGCCTTGCGCAGCATGTCGCGCGACTGCCCCCTGTACTCGGGGGGTACAACGACCTCGACGAGCGACCGCCCTTGCATCTCGGCCTGCGTATGGCCGAACAGCCTCTGGAAGCCCCGGTTGACCTCCAGCACCGCGCCGGAGTTGTCCGTCACGGCGATGCCCCTGGGCGAATTGGCCGAAAGCTGCTCGAACCAGCTGCGGTCCTTACGCAGAAGCTCCCGCCCTTGCGACGGGGAACAGCGGGGGGGCACGCTCCCCAGGCGGCGACGAAACGCGGCGGCCAGCCGGTGCCGGTCGGTGACCAGCACTCCCGCTGGGGAGGCCAGTCTCTCCAGTTGAACGCTCAGGGATTTGCGCTGGTCGTCCAGAACAGCCACCAACAAAGTGTAGGGGCATTGCTTGGCCAGGCGCAGCACGCTCTCGAGCATGTCCATCCCGGGGAGATCCCCGCTGCAGACGGCCACGTCCGCCTCGAAATGCTCGATCGCACGGTCCAGGGATGCGACGCTCTCGGCCAGGAAGGACTCGACGCGCAGCCCGCAACCGTTCAGCTCGTCCAATATGGACTGAGCCGCCGCGCCGTCGCCGTCGACAATCAGAAAGCGATGTGCGTCCTCCACCAGTCCCCCCATTCCACGCCCTGCCACAGGAGCGGACCGAACGTGCCCGCGGCATCCTACACAACTTGCCCACGGCGCGCCACTGCCGCCAGGGGGGCCCGGGTGTCCGGCGGACTGCAATATTTTGAAATACTTCGGGATCAGGCGGGCCGGGAAAGTTCTGCGGCGGTTTCCCCCGCCGCCTTCAGAAACGCGTCAAGCTCCGCCTCGAAATCGAGCAGGAGGGGTTCGGCCACGGGGCAGGCGGTGCCGTCATCCGCACTGGCCAGAGCTTCCTCCAGCCCGCGCGAGCTGGCGTGCAGCCGCTCACCGCCCAGGTTCGCTGAGAGCCCTTTGATGGAATGCACCAGGGCGCGGGCCTCCTGGATCCTGCCCCGTGCCACCATCCCGGCCAGCTCCGCCCCCGTCCGGGAGTACTCCCGCGCGAATCCGCCCAGGAGCCTCGCATAGAGCCCCGCATTGCCCATGAGCATTGCCAGGGCCTTGCCCCGGTTCAGAACAGCCGTGTCCACCTGGCGCGCCCCGCCGGCCAGCAGCGGGCGCAACACGGCGTACAGCGCCGATGCGCTTACCGGTTTGCACAGGTATCCGGCCATGCCCGCTTCGTCGCAGCGCCGCTGGTCCTCCGGGCTGGCCATGCCCGTGAGCGCCACCACCGGGGTGGGCCGCATCCCGGCCTTCTCCCTCTCCTTGAGGGCGCGCATCACCTCGAACCCGTCCATCCCGGGCATTACAATGTCCAGGAGCACCGCGTCGAAATGCTGTTTCCCCGCGGCCTGCAAGGCCTCCGGCCCGTTTTCCGCCTCCACCGCGGCCAGCCCGCCCTGGCGCAGCATCTCGGCTACCGCGTGACGGCTGAGTTCCTTGTCCTCTACCACCAGCACGGTGGCGCCTTCCATGCCCTTGGCCAGCCCCTTGATGTCCTGGAAGTCCCCCAGTCTGCCGGCCCCCAATTCGTGGTTTGATTCGCGGCATGTTTCCCGGTCCGTGTCCGCGGCGCCGGCCACGGGGAGTGAGAGCTGAACGGTCACGGTGGTGCCAGCGCCCGGCACGCTCTGCATGGAGAGCGTGCCGCCCATGTGCGCGGCCAGGCTGCCCGCGATGGCCAGCCCCAGGCCAGTGCCCTCGTAGCGTCTGGTCATTCCGGCGTCGGCCTGGGTGAACGGCTCCATGAGCTGCGCCGCCAGGGCAGGGTCCATACCGATGCCGGTATCCCGCACGGAACAGGCCAGGACCACGCGGCCATCCTCGGGGGCCTCGGCAACCAGGCGCAGCTCCACCTCTCCCTGTTCCGTGAACTTCAGGGCGTTGTCGGTCAGGCAGGAGAGCAGCTTCCGCAGACGCCTGGCGTCGCCCACCAGGGTCAGCTCCGCACCCGCACCGGTGATGTCCGCCTTGAACGCGAGTCCCTTGGATGCGGCTTCGGCGCCGAAGCACTCGCGCAGTTCACGCAGCACCGAGGAGGGCTCGAAGGGGTCGCTGGCCAGGATCAGTGCGCCGGACTCCATGCCGGAGTAGTCCAGAACGTCGCTGATGACCGAGAGCAGCACTCTTCCCGCTTCAAGGGACTTCTCCAGATTGGAACGCTGGCCCGGGGCCAGGGGGGTGCGCAGGGTCAGCTCGGTCAGGCCCATGATCGCGTTGAGCGGCGAGCGCAGCTCGTGGCTGACGCCGGCAAGGAAGCGGCCCTTGGCCTCGCTGGCCTCCTGGGCCTGCCGCACGGCCGTGAGCATCGGTGTGACATCGGTCATTGCGGCGACCACGCTGGCGACTCCGCCGTCGGGATCGTGCAGCGCGCTGGCGCAGAGGTTGCCCCAGAACATGGAGCCGTCGGCGCGGATGATGCGCTGCTGCACGCAGACCCGTTCGGATCTGCCCCCAAGCAGGTCGTCATGCAACGCGCGCAGGGCGGCCCTGTCCTCAGCCGGGATGAGGTCGTGATAGGTGATGCTGCGCAGCTCCGCCGGATCCATGCCGAGCATCTCCGCGCAGGCCTTGTTGGAGAGGATGAAGCGGCCGTCGGCATCCACCTCGACCAGGGCGCAGTCGAGCGTGTTGAACACGGAGTCCATGCGGGCCCTGTTCCTGCGCAGCTCGCGCAGGGCGGTCTCCCGCCGGGTGACGTCGAGCACGATGGACTGCAGCAGCGTCTTGCCTCCGCGCTGCACCGGCCCGGCATAGATGTCCACGGCCCGAATCTCGCCTGAGGCCAGGATGTGCCTGGCCTGGTGGTGACTGCTCGTGCGGGCGAGCTCCTTGAGCATGCGCCTGGTGATATCCTCCGGGGGGGTCATGCTGATGTCGGACACTTTTCTGGCCAGCAGCTCGGCACGCCCGTAGCCGTAGAAGGACTCCGCTGCGGGGTTGGCGTCCACGATCCGCAGGGTGTCCGGATCGACGAGCAGCTTCACGGCCGGGTTGTCCTCGAACATGCCCCGGGAGAACTCGGCCTCCTCCTTCAGGGCCGCCAGGGCCTTCCTGCCGGCGCGCACTTCCGAGGCCAGGCCGCGCGACACCCGCAACAGCACCTGCCTGCGCTTCTCCGCCAGGGCGCGCATACGCAGGGGCTGGAGCATGAGCAGATACAGGAGCAGACCGCTCCCCAAGGCCACGGCCAGCCCCCCAAGGACGAACCCCGTATGCCCCGCAAGGCCCGGCAGGGGGCGCGTGTCCCACATCACCAGGCGCAGGCGCTGCCCCGGGGCGGTGACATCCATGGAGACCGACAGGCCCTCGGACCCGGCGGAATGCACCCCCCCGGCCAGCGGCGTGGCCGTTTCGGGTCCGGACACGGCCTGCTCCAGGCGGAAGGTGACCCCGTCCTCCAGGGAATCGAGGCCGGATTGAGCCAGGATGTTCGCCAGCGTCTGCGCCGAGAGCGCGAGCCCCCAGGCTCCCGTGCCTGTGCCGCCCGCCACGGGGGCCAGACCCAGCATGCGCGGCGCGCCGCCGCAGAAACTGAAGGGGCCGGCCACGATTCCGTGTCCTTCGCGGGAGGCTTGTTGCGCGGCGAGGCCTAGGCGCGGGTCCCTCTGGAAATCCACGCCGATGAGGCAGTCCAGGCCGACGGGAGGCTGCACCTGGGACAGGACGCCCTCCGGCGCGAGGCCCACCGCTCCGGCGGCGGGGAACACCCCCGCTATGTGGGCCCCAAGCTCGGACAGGTGCCGCTCGACAGGCATGTTCAGGCCGGTGATGTCGGCAAGGCCCTGGGCCGCCTGGGCCAGCTGGCCAAGGGTCTTCTCCAGGGCTTGGACCCGGACGGCGCATATCCCCTGCAACGAGGACAGGGCCTTTTCGTGGTCGCTACGAAGTTGGGAATGCAGTTGCAGGCCTATGCCGGCAGCTATGGCGCAACAGAGCAGCAGGGGGGGCAGGAGGAACGTGAACTTCTTCATGCTCGCCTTTTACCGGCCAAAGCAACTGAAGCCTCCAGCCCGGCGCCTGTTTCTAGCAGCATGTGCCGGGGGCTGTAAATCACTCAAGCGAAAACAATTCCAGGGAGATGAAGATGCGGGGAAGCCCCGGATTGCACACCGGCGGCCATGCCCAGCCGGAAATAAAAACGCCCCGACAGGGCTGAGCCGGGGCGTTCGGAAGTCCCCCCGGGGCGCGATGCCCCGGGGGAGCGGTCTACGGATTCTAGAACACGCCCAGCAGGGAGAGGCCCAGGAGCGCCAGGCCCACAACCGCCACGCGCTTGACCCACAGGGGGCTGACGCGCTTGGCGATCTGCGGGGCGATGAAGCCGCCCAGGATGGCCGCCGGGAACATGATCAGGAAAAACGTGAGGTCGAAGTTGCCGAACTGGTAGTGGCGCATCGAGCTCATGAGGGTGTTGAACAGGATGGCCAGCAGGGAGCTGCCCACCACCAGGTACATGGGCAGGCCCAGCACCACGGTCATCAGCGGGACCATGAAGGGGCCGCCGCCGAAACCGAACATGGAGGCCACGATGGCCAGGATGAAGGCCCCGATGCAGCCGATGATGATGTTGACCTTGAACTCCTGGCCCCAGAATTCGACGATGATATGCATTGAAGTGCTCCTTGATCCTTGGTTGGGCTAGGCCTGCTTGCCGCTCGCGGCTTCTTCGGCGCGACGCTTGAATTCCTTCAGGATGGCCTGTTCCTTCTTGTTCTTGGCCAGGTACCCGGGCGTGGTCTGCCAGAACATCAGGGCGCCGAGGATCAGCAGAATGATGCCGAAGACGAACTTGAACTGGTCGAGCGTGATGAGCTCCGTCAGCTTAGGTCCGATGAACCCGCCCGCGGCCATGGCCAGGCCCATGATGGTGCCCAGCTTCCAGCTGATGAACTTGATCTTGGAGTAGTTGTAGATGCCCGAAGCCTGGGAGAACAGCACGGTGGGCGTCACGGTGCCGGCCACGATGGTGTGCGGCAGCGCGGGCCAGATGGAGAGCAGGATCGGGTTGAGCAGGAAGCCGCCGCCCGCGCCCATGAGCACGCCGAACACGCCGATGCCCAGGGTGAGCAGGAAGGGCCAGAACACGTTGAGGCTGGTGCCCGCGCCGGACATGTACATCACCGGGAAGCTGATGGCGTTCTCGACGGTGACCGGCTTGGACTTGAGGCTCTTGTCCGAGTAGGCGGTGATCACGTACTTGCCGGGGGCGCTGCCGTCGGCGATCTTCACCTTGCAGGTGTAGGAGCCGTCCTCTTTCACCTGCACCGTGGGGGAGAGCAGCTTGCCGGGGCTGCGGAAGCGGGCCTTCATCAGCTGCATGGAGCGGCGGCGGTTCTCCTGGGCGTCCAGGTTGGGGAGCTTGTCGCCGCGCGAGCCGATGATGGAGGCGGTCAGGCTGGTCTGATAGGCGTCGATGGCCACGGTGGCGGGCGCGTTGTAGGCGACCTCGGCCCCGAGCTCTTTCAAGGCGTCGGAGTAGGAGAACTTGCCGCCCTGGGCCTTGAATTTTTCGAAGACCTCCTTTGTGGAGGCCGGGGTGTAGATCTGGTAGAAAGCGGGAATCTTCTCGGAGAGATAGAGCTTGTAGGGGCGTACGCCTTCCTTGTTGGGCTTGTCGTCGAAGAACACGGCGCGCACGTCGGCGTCGTTCTCCACTTCAAGGTAGACGGGTTTGCCCGGCTGGGTTTTGCCGCTCACGGTGATCTCGCCGCCGTTGGACAGTGCGGTCTTGTCCACAGCGATGGTCAATTCACCCGCCGCGCCGGCCGGAGCCGCCGCGGGAGCAGCAGCCGGAGCCGCTGCCGGAGCCTGGGCCGCGGGCTGGCTGGGGGCGTTCTGCGCCTGGCCGAAGGGCACATAATACGATGCCAGCACAAGGCAGAGCATCACGGCCGAGATGATTCCGCGTTTTCTCGACATGGCGTAAACTCCTTACAATCCGTCGTGTTGTCCTAACCGTCCGGCGAAAATCCGCCCCCACCACAGGGCCGGCTACAGACCGGGTTCTTCCAGCTGATGCTTGAGCAGTTTCATGCCCCAGGAGGCGCGGATGTCGCGCGAGGCCTCGTTGGGGCGCACGAATTCGAGCGCGTGCGCGGTGCAGGCCGTGACGCAGGCCGGGTTCTTGCCCTGGTCGATCCTGTCGCGGCAGAAGTCGCACTTGATGGCCTTGCCCGTGGCTTCGTCCCATTGGGGCACGTTCCAGGGGCAGGCGATGATGCAGGCCTTGCAGCCTACGCACAGGGTGGACTGCACGTAGACGATGCCGTCCTTGTCGCGCCGGGTCATGGCGCCCGTGGGGCACGCGGAGACGCACCAGGGCTCCTCGCAGTGGAAGCAGGGCATGAACAGGCTCATGATCTTGGGCTTGCCGCCCTTTTTCACAGGGCCCACGCTGACCAACTGCCCCAGGCGCGCGCCGATGGGCACGCGGTTCTTGGCCTTGCAGTGCACTTCGCAGGCCTTGCAGCTGATGCAGCGTTTGGCGTTGGTTTTGATGTAGTACAGACTCATGTGATTCCCTCCGTGGCCGAGGTGGCCGTCCGGCGGAATGTGCCCGATAGGTTCAGGGCATGATTTCCGCCAACATCCATTGCAAATACCAATAATCGGTCACTTCCACACTTTCCATAAAAAAGAGGCGCCTTGCAACGCTTCGCCACACGACAAATCTGCAACATACATTTCGTGGTCGTAGCGCGCAGGCGTTACAAACGTTTCTCACAAGCTCGGAAGGGCAGCAACCATGTCAAGGAACCGCCCCGGTATGCTTACCCATCACACATCGCCTTGCAACTCCCATAGAGAATTTCCTTATTCGGGGCAACCTACGTTAATTTTATCTCAATCTCCATGCTGTCTTGTCATGCATTTTCGGAACTGCTACGGATCGCCCAAAGTAGATGCCAGGGAACACCGCCCGCTCCGGGCGGCTTGTGAAAGTGTCCAGGGCGAATCAGTCAGGAGGGGTCCATGTCCAAGAAGGAAGTCTTCAGCGTCTGCGGCATGTGCACTGTGCGCTGTCCGATCATGGTGGACGTCGAGGACGGTGAAATCCGCTTCATTCAAGGCAATCCTCATTCACCTCTCAAGGGCGCGCTCTGCGCCAGGGGCGCCGCTGGCCCGGCCCTGGAGGCCGACGCCGAACGGCCCCAGCACCCCATGATCCGCCAGGGTGCGCGCGGTGAAGGCAAGTGGGCCAGGGTCAGCTGGGACGAGGCCTTCGACTACATAGCCGACAAGCTCAAGGGCCTCATGGAGCAGCACGGCCCGCGCACGGTGCTCTTCTCCGACCGTGGCGGACCCTTCGTGGATCTGCACCAGGGCTTCATGCGCGCCCTCGGCTCGCCCAACTACTGCAACCACGACGTCTCCTGCGCGCGCAACGTGCAGCACGCCAGCCGCTCCGTCACGGGCCTGCCCCGCACCGAGCTGGTGCACGACTACTCCAACGCCAAGCATATCGTGCTGCAGACCCGCAACATCTTCGAGGCCATCAACGTGGCCGAGGTCAACTCCGTGCTCGACGGCATCGACAAGGGCTGTGAGCTGACCTGCATCGACATCCGAGCCACGGTCACGGCCAGCAAGGCGGACAACTTCTTCATGATCCGCCCCGGCACGGATTACGCCTTCAATCTGGCAGTCATCCACGAGCTCCTGCACAAGGGCCTCTACGACAAGGCCTATGCCGAGCTCTGGATCAAGGACCTCGACCGGTTGCGCACCTTCGTGGAGCCCTACTCCCCGGCCTGGGCCGCGCGCGAGTGCGGCGTGGAGGAGCGGGCCATCACCACACTGGTCAAGGACCTGGCCAAGGCCGCCCCGGCCGTGATCTGGCACCCCGGCTGGATGACCGCCCGCTTCAAGGACTCCTTCTACGTCAGCCGCACGGCCTACATCATCAACGCTCTGCTGGGCTCCATCGGGGCCAAGGGCGGCCTGCCCCTGGCCAGCACCCCCAAGGACGTGGGCCGCAAGGGCCTCAAGAAGCTCGTGGACCTCTTCCCCAAGCCGGAGGAGAAGCGCGCCGACGGCGTGGGCTGGCGCCTGCCCGCGCACGACGCCGGGCCGGGCCTGGTTCACAAGGCCTACGAGGCCATCGAGACCGGGGACCCCTACCCCGTCACGGCCTACATCGCCATGCGCCACGACCCGCTCATGGCCATGCCCGACCCCGACGCCATCCGCCGCATCTGGGACAAGCTGGACCTGCTGGTGAGCGTGACCTTCACCTGGTCCGACACGGCCTGGTATTCCGACGTGGTGCTGCCGCTCTCGCCCTACCTCTCGCGCGAGTCCATCATCGCGCAGAAGGGCGGGCTCAAGCCCCAGTTCTTCTACCGCCAGAGGGCCCTGCCCCCCCGCTTCGAAACCAAGGCCGACTGGGAGATTCTCTGCGGCCTGGCCGAGCGCCTGGGCATCGAGTCCTTCGCCTTCAAGTCCATCGAGGACATCTGGGCCTACCAGTTGCAGGATACGGGCGTGACCGTGGAGGACCTCTCCAAGAAGGGCTTCGTGGGCCTGGCCTCCGAGCCGCGCTACCTGGCCGTGGAGGACCTCAAGTTCACCACGCCTTCCGGCAAGATCGAGATGCGCAGCGAGAAGTGGGAGAACGCCGGTTACGATTCGCTCAAGCCCTATGAATCCCCCTCCGCCCCCGCCGGGGAGGACCAGTTCCGCATCGCCTTCGGCCGCGTGGGCACCCACACCCAGGGCCACACCGTGAACAACCCCCTGCTGGCCGAGCAGTTCCCCGAGAACGTGCTCTGGATCAACGCCGGGCGGGCCAAGGCCCTGGGCATCAAGGACGGCGACACCGTGACCGTCTCCTCCGGGAGCCACACCGGCAAGATCAAGGCCTTCGTCACCGAGTTCATCCATCCCGAGGCGGCCTTCATGGTCCACGGCTTCGGGCACGACCTGCCCGTGGAGTCCAGGGCGCGCGGGCGCGGCGTGAGCGACAACTGCCTCATGCCCGGCGGCCTCGCGGTGGAGTCCGCCCCCGGCGGCGGCCTGGCCATGCAGGAGTTCTTCATCACCGTGCGCAAGGTCTAGCCTGGCGCGTCCGGCGAGAACCGGAGGGGCACTCCCCCAAGCAGTCAAGGAGCCCCTCCCGGCCAGGCCGGGAGGGGCTTTGCTTTTTTACCGGCGCGACCGCGCCCGAAAGGAGACGATCATGGACCCGAAGTGCGAAGGCAAGATGTGCTGCACCTTCATCTGCTCCAAAGGCACGCTGGACGGGGTCTACCCCTCCCTGGTGCTGGCCCTGAACGCCCGGCGGCTGGGGCACGAGGTGAGCCTGTTCTACACCTTCATGGGCATAAACGTGGTGCGCAAGGGCTTTATGGCCAAGCTGAAGTTCTACCCGCACGGCTTCCTGGGAGCCATCCCCGGCATGCCGGACCTGGCCACCAGCATGATGGAGAAGCAGATCGAGGAGGCCAACATCCCAAGCATCGAGGAGATCTTCGAGATGGCCCAGTTGGAGGGCGTGAAAACCTACGCCTGCCGCATGACCCTGGACATGATGAAGATTCCCGAGGACGAGCTGCTGGAGGGCGTGGAGATCATGAACGCGGAGCAGTACCTGAAGCTGGCGGGAACGTGCGGGATCAACATGTTCACGTGAGATTGCAACGGCCGGGGCTGGTCCGCAGTACGGACCGGCCCCGGCCGATTTCCGGCGTAACGGCGGGTGAGCCTACTTCTTCATCAAGGCCGAGCCGATGCTGAACCCGGGCCCCAGGCGCTCGCCCAGGCCCCAGTAGTCCCGCGAGCCGGTGGCGTAGAGCACCGTGCCCATGCTGGCGATGTCGATCTTGCCCTCGACGTCCAGCACGTCCTTGTCGGCCTTCACGTCCACGATCTCGCCCACAAACTGGGTGTGCAGCCCCAATTCCACCACGTGGGCCAGCCTGCATTCCAGCACCACCGGATATTCCGCGATGTAGGGGGCGTCGATCAGGTCGCTCTTCACGGGCGTGAGCCCGGCGGCGGCGAACTTGTCCGTGTCGCGGCCGGAGGCCATGCCGAAGTAGTCGGTCTGCACCACCTGCGTCTGGCGGGGGATGTTCACGCAGAAGGCCTTGGAGGCCATGACGCAGCCGTGGGTGTAGGTGGCGGCGCGCAACGAGATGGCCACGCAGGGCGGCTTGGAGCAGCAGATGCCGCCCCAGGCGATGGTGGCACCATTAGGCTTGCCCGCGGCGTCGTAGGCCGTGACGATCCAGGCCGGGGTGGGGATGGCCAGGGTTTTGGCTCCCAGGGAAGTTTTCATGTGATTTCCTCTTTTGGGTACATGTCGGCTCACGTTCGCGGAGCTTCGCCGAGACAGGATTCCAAAGGGGCGCGCCCTGTTGGACGCCTGAGGCCTCCACCGGCAACGCCCGCCGCCGATTCAAGCGAGACCCTCCGGCGGCCAGAGGGACTTCGTCCCGCTGGACTCCCGGGACGCTTCGCGCTCCCGCGCGCCGCTAAACCATGGCCTCCAATACCTGGATCACGGCCGAGAAGTCCAGTTCGTCCAGGCCCTTGGCCTGCCCTTGGTTGAACAACTGCAGGTTGGCGTAGGCGCTGGGGGCCGGGCAGCGAAGGGTGAAGGCAGTATCCGTGACGAACTTCAAATCCTTGGCCATGTGCTTGAGCGGGAACTGCGCCAGGTAGGTCTTCTGCTTGAGGAGCGGCTCCTTGATGCGGAACAGGTCGCAGGCCAAGGGGCCGCCCAGCACCACGTCCAGCATGGTGTCCGTCTCCAGCCCTCCCGCGCGCCCGAAAGTGAGCATCTCGGCCAGCCCGCACATCATGTTGGCCAGCAGCAGGTTGACCGCCATCTTCATCATGGTGCCCTGCGGCGCGGGGCCGCAGTAGACCACCTTCTTGCCCATGCAGAGCAGCAGGGGCTCGAGCTTCTCCACCACCTCCCGCTCGCCCCCGGCAAGGATCACCAGCGTGCCCTGCTGGGCCGGAACCTTGGAGCCGGAAACCGGAGCGTCCACGAAGTCGGCCCCGCTGGCCGCGATGCGCGCGGCCATTTCCTGCGTGTAGGCGGGCGACACGGTGCTCATGTTCACCACGGTCTTGCCGGGCCCAAGCGCCGGGGCCATGCCGCCCTCACCCCAGAGCAGCGCGTCCAGGGCCTGCGGCCCGGTGACCATCAGCACCAGCACGTCGCGCGTGCGGGCCAGCTGCTCGGCGCTCCCGGCGATCTCCAGGCCCGGGACGGTCTCGGGCGCCGGGCGCGTGCGGTTGTAGACGGCCACGTCGTGCCCTGCCTTGGCTATGTTCAAGGCCATGGGCTTGCCCATGATGCCCATCCCGGCGAATCCTACGCGCAGTTTCATTTGTGCCTGCCTTGGGGTAAGGGAGTTGCGGAAGGGAGACGTCTCTTTTCTGAGCATACCAACCGGCCCCGGATGTCAAGGGAAATGGATTCCGCAAAGCGCATCCTCCATGTGGACATGGACGCCTTCTTCGCCTCGGTGGAGCAGCTGGACGACCCGTCCCTGCGCGGCAAGCCCGTCATCGTGGGCAAGGGCGACCGTGGGGTGGTCTCGGCGGCCTCCTACGAGGCGCGGGCCTACGGCGTGCGCTCGGCCATGCCCGTGGCCCAGGCCCGCAAGCTCTGCCCCCAGGGCATCTTCGTGGGCGGGCGCATGAGCCGCTACGCCGAGATATCGCGGCAGGTCATGGCCGTGCTGGGCGAGTTCTCCCCCCTGGTGGAGCAGGCCTCCGTGGATGAGGCCTACGTGGACATCACCGGCACGCGCACCCTGTTCGGCCCGCCCAGCAAGCTGGCCGAGGCCCTGCAGGCCCGCGTGCGCGAGGCAACGGGCCTCTCCTGCTCGGTGGGCGTGGCCCCGGTGAAGTTCCTGGCCAAGATCGCCTCGGACTTCCGCAAGCCCGGCGGCGTGACCATCATCGAGCCCGAGGACGTGGCCGCTTTCCTCAAGGACCTGCCCGTGGGCAAGATCCCCGGCGTGGGCGGCAAGACACTGCCCCGCCTGGCGCAGCTCGGGGTGCGCACCTGCGGCGACGTGCCGCGGTATTCCCGCGAGTTCTGGGAGGAGCACCTGGGCGAATGGGGGCGCGTGCTGCACCAGCGCGCCCAGGGGCTTGGGTCGGCGGAACTGACCCCCCACTCGGAGATGAAGTCCTCCAGCGCGGAGAACACCTTCGCCAGGGACATAAGCGACGAGGAGGAGCTGAAGCGCTGGCTGCTCAAGCAGTCCGAGCGCGTGGGGCGGGACCTGCGCAAGCACGGCCTGCAGGGCCGCACCGTGACGCTCAAGCTCAAGTTCGAGGATTTCAAGCAGATCACCCGCAGCCGCACCCTGGCCGAGCCTGTCGATTCCGACCTGGAGATCTTCCGCACCGCCTGCGAACTGTTGGACCACACCGAGCGCCGCAAGAAGATCCGGCTCATCGGGGTGGGCGTCTCCAACTTCGGGGGCGGCTCCGCCCAGCTGAGCCTCATGCCAGACGAAAACCGCGAGCGCCTCAAGCGCCTGGACAAGGCCGTGGACACCATCCGCGACCGGCACGGGCGCTCGCTCATCAAGCGCGGCAAGCTGTTCGAGGGCGATCAGTAGAGCACGCGGTACATGGCCTGGTTGCCAAGGATCCGCTTCACGTAGTCGCGCGTCTCGGTGTAGGGGATGAACTCCGTGAACAGCTCCCGGTCCAGCCCGCCGAGGAACTCCCGCCAAACCCCCACCTTCACCCGCCCGGCGTTGTAGCTGGAGAGCGTGAGCGGCAGGTTGCCGCCGTATTCGTTGTAGCGCTCCAGGAAGTAGCGCACGCCGAAGCGGATGTTCACGGCCGGGTCCTTGAGGCTCTCCGCGCCTGGGGTGCGTTCGCCATACTTGGCCGCCAGGCTGGCCGCCGTGGAGGGCAGCACCTGCATGAGCCCCACGGCCCCCGCGCCGGACACGGCCTCGGGCTCGAAGAAGCTCTCCTGGCGGATCAGGCCCCGGATGATCGCCGGGTCCACGCCGGTGCCGGCCAGCTGGGCGTTCACGATCTCGGCGTAGTTGTTGGGGTAGAAGATGTCGCGCAGGGGGCGCAGCTCCTCGGGCGTGCCCCTGGCCAGGCAGGGGCCCAGGGCGCGGCCCAGCGCGCGCACCGCGTTGCCGTGGTTGTCCAGCTCCGAGGCCAGCCGGGCGTAGCGCAGGGCCAGCGGAGCGTCCAGCGGGTTCGCGGCGTTGAGGGCCCCCAGTTCGCGCTCGGCAAGCTCCGGAAGCCGCGCGGCCAGCAGGGCGTCGGCCCGCGCGAGGCTTGGAGCCGTTCCCGGATCCTGCCGCCCGGTGGCCGGCGCGCACAGGCCCGTGTCCGCCTTCGCCTCCGGCTGCACACTCTTGAGCTCGGTCGTGTCCTCCGCCTGGTTCCCCTGCTCCGCCACGGGCCGAGCCGCGCCACCCATCGCTGTCAGCCTCTCCCGGGCCAACATGCCGTAGTAGCCGTTGGGCCAGCGCTCAAGCACCTTGGTCAGGCCCTGCCGGGCCGCATCATCCGTGCCCCTGGCGTGATCGGCGCGCGCCCGCCAGTAGACGGCTGCGGGGGCGTATTCCGAATCGGGGTATTCGGCCGCGAATGCCCCCAGCCCGCGCGCCGCGCCCTGGTAGTCGGCCAGGGCGAAGCGGATAAGCCCGGCGAGCCAGACGGCCTGCTCCCTGGCCTGGGAGCGGGCCTGGGGCGATCCTGCCGGGGCCTGGGCCTCCAGCTGCCGGGCGGCCTCCAGCGCTTCGGGGAAGCGGCCGCGCTCCAGGCGCAGCAGCAGGAGCAGCCGCCGGGAAGTCTCCATGAGCTCCCCGGAGCCGGGCAATACGGCCCCGCGCGCCAGCACGTCCCGAAGCAGCTCCTCCATGCGCGCGGCGTCGTCCGCCCCGGAAAAACGCCACATGGCCCTGGCCTGATGGTACTGGGCCCACAGCGAAAGCAGCGGGTCCGTGGCCGCGCGGGCCGCGTCCTCGTAGAACTGCACGGCGGTCGCGGTGTCGCGCCGGATGTAGGCTGACTTGGCCTCCAGGTAGAGCGCCCGCCCCGGCTGGACAGCGGGCAAAGCCAGAAGCGCGGTGATGAGCGGGCGTGCCTTGGCCGCCATGCTCTTGTTCAGCAGCAGGTCGGCCCGATGGTACATCTCGGAGGGGTCGTCGGGGTCGAAGGCGATGAGCCCCTTGGCGCGGAGCTCCCTGGCCAGCAGTTCGCCCTTCTCCGCCGAGGCGGTCCAGGGCAGGGTGCGCACCAGCTCGGACAGCGCGGCCTCGGCGGCGGCGTTGTCCCCGGCCTGAGCCGCCAGCGTGCCCAGGCGCAGCAGGGCCACGGAGCGAAGGGGATTGTCCCCGGCGTTCAGGAAACGGCGGTAACGCCCGGCTGCCTGGGGATCGATCAGGGCTTCCAGGCAGTAGCCCTGGAGCAGCAGGGCCTCCTGGCCCAGGGCGGGATCGGCGGGATCAACGGTGTCGAAGTCGGCCAGGGCGGCGCGGAAATCGCCCAGCCGGTAGCGGGCGAAGCCGCGATAGAAGCGCGCCCAGGCCGTGAGCGGCGACTGCTGCTCCGCGGCGGGGGAGAGGCTCTGGGCGGCCTCGGCCCACTGGCGTCCGGCGGCCTGGAACACTCCGATGGCGAAGGCCGTCTCCGGCGTGCGCGGCGCGGCGGCCAGGGCGGCCAGCCTCTCCTTGGCCCTGGGCAGACCCTGGGAGAGCGGGCGCGGCATGGGGAATTCCTGCGCCGGGGATGGCGCGGCATGGTTCTTCTGGGCGGCGGGCTTCTGGCCCTGGAGCTTCTGGGCCAGCGCGAAGTCGCCGCCGGAGACCGACAGGAGCGCGGCAAGCAGGGCCGCGAGCATGGCGTGCGTCATGATCCTGTTCTAGCCGCCTTCGCCCCGGCGGGCAAAACAAAACCCCTGCGGTTCAGCAGCAGGTGGAGCTTCCGTCCCCGCCGCAGTCGCAGGAGGGCGGCCCGCCGGTGATCCAGCCGTTGATGATGGCCCGGGCGCAGCCCACGCCCTGCTCCACCTCGATGGCCCCGGAGGCGCAGTTGAGCGCGCAGGCTCCGCACTCCATGCAGGCGTCCCGGTCCGCGATGCTCGCGGTTCCGCCCTCCACCACGAAGACCCCGTGCGGGCAGACCTGGGCGCACACGCCGCAGCCGCTGCAGCGGTGCGGGTCCATGCGCAGGGTCACCACCCCGGGGATGTACCTGAAGCGTCCGCCCATCAGACTCCTCCCACGCCCAGCCGCCACAGGGCCAATGCCACTGCAAGGCCCACACCCTGAAGGGGTATGGCGGCGCGCATCTCCTTCTCCACGCCCGTGGGCGAGGTGTAGGTGCTCGATCCGGTGAAATTCATGCCGTACCAGGAGGCCGCCACCGCCGCCCCCAGCCAGAGGCCCAGGCCCGCCAGCGCGTTGGGCGCGAAGGCCCACACGCCCGCGCCCGCCGCGAGCCCCGCAACGGCCCCCTTGAGGGCGAAGGAGCGCCCCGGCAGCCAGGGCAGGGCCAGTGGGCAGAGCACGTTGCCCCCCGCGAAGCCCAGCATGTAGGCCGCGAAGCCGGTCCAGAGCCCGAGCCAGGCCCGCTGGAGCGAGAAAACCCCCTGCCCGATCCCCGCCAGCGCGAGCAGCGCCAGGGCGACCCAGAGCATGGTGCGCCGCTCGTTGGCGAACTCCACCAGGCCCACCGCCACCCGGTCCAGGGCGGGGAACTCCACGCGGCGCATGGCCGGGGTGGCCTTCATACCGGCCTCCAGGAAAGCGGGGATGTCCGCCGCGCGCACCGGGCCGAACACCACCCGGAAGCCGCACAGCCGCTTGACCTCGTGCGCGGCCACGCCGGGCGCGCCCAGCTGGGGCACCACCAGCCTGCGGTGGGAGACCACCTCCGTCAACCCGCAGGCGGCCACGCGCCGTGCCAGCTCCATGGTGCCGAAGGTCTTCTTGCCCGCCGCGCACCAGACGTTCACGCCGGCAGTGTCCAGCACGAGGATCCAGGCGTTCAGGCCCGCAAGCTCCTTGCGCAGGGAGTCGAAAGTCAGCTTGTAGTTGGCGGTGACCAGCACGGGGCTCTCCGGCCCCGGCGCGCCCACGGCGTAAAGCCCGGGGGCCACGCGGTAGCGCCCGCGCCCCACGCCCAGGCGCACCAGGGCCGCGCCCACGCGGTCCGGCCGCTCAAGGCTGGTCTTGACCACGGGAACAGGCCCGACGGGCGTCTCCAGGAAGCTGGAGACGAAATGCCAGCGACGGTAGCCCGGCAGCTCGCCCTGCCCCGCGCCGTCCGTCGAGGTTGGCCCGGCGCCGCATGCCCCGGGACCGCAGGACTGGGCGTCGCTCCCGGGCGGCGCGGACAATTCCCGACCAATAGCCGAGCACGATATGGGTTCCGGCTGGACCGCCGGTTTCTTGGGCGGTCAGCAGGCCGGTTTCTTGTTCTGGAACGGATCGATCATCACCGGGCGCTTGCCTCCAGGGGCTTGTTTCTGCACAGTGGGCGCATGTCAGATTCCAGCAACGCGCAGTCCTCGCTGGACCTCGTCACCATCGCGCCCGCAGGGTACGCGGCTTACTGGCTATCCGTCAAACGCCTGGCCGACACCAAGCGCGGCCCGCAGGCCCTCTCCGACGAGCTGCAGTACGCGGCAGAGCCCTACACGCGCCTGCTCTTGGGCGCGGCGGCCTCCAACATGGACGAGGCCCTGATGGAGCGCATGGCCCGCAACAAGTCGCAGGTGCTGCTGCGCGACTACCGCCGCAAGTTCAGGGCCATGCGCCAGGCCGCCTGCGCCATCGCCTCGGGCGAGAATCCGCGCAAGACCCTGATCACGCTTTCCGGGGGGTTCGGGCTGCCCGTCTCGGAAGAGACGAGGCTCATGGAGCAGGCCCAGAACCTCATCGAGACCATGCGGGCGGGCAAGCTGGACATGGCCGTGTTCCCCGACGTCTCCCACACCACGCGCCCCGAGGAGCTGGTGCTCAAGCTGCTGGTGTTCACGCTCTGGGCCAGGCGCGACGCCAGGACGGGGCTGCAGGTCTTCCTGCCGGGCATGTCCTTCCCGTTCATGGCGGACGCGCTGCGCCTGTGCATCGACGGCCTGGAGGAGCCCTACATCCGCCGCAGGTTGGAGGCCCAGGCCCGGGACATCCTCCTGGACGCCGCCCACAAGATGCGCCTGGGGCTGGACCTGGCCCTGGCCCTCAAGGCCCGCCGCAGCTACGACGAGGTGCTGGTCCTGGCCCGCTCCCACCTGCTGGAGTTGTAGCCCCCCACCCCGCGCACTTTCTCCCAGACCCCACGCCCCTCAAACGGGATGACCCGCGTAGGCTCCGGCGCAGGCCTTCACCGCACCGGGCCGGCGGATGTTCTTCAAATACAGCGGACAGCCCGGTGCGGTGAAGGCCTGCGCCGGAGCCCGGACGAACGCTCTCCCCCCGCTTAGTGCTGCTCCGCGGCCTGACCCGCCGCGCCGCTTTCCTTGCGCCCGCCCCTGGACAGCCAGGCCTGGAAGCGGTCCAGGTAGATGTAATAGACCGGCGTGAAATAGAGCGTGAGCAGCTGCGAAACCATGAGCCCGCCCACCACGGCCAGGCCCAACGGCCTGCGCGCCTCCGCGCCCGCGCCGAAGCCCAGGGCGATGGGCAGCGTGCCCATGAGCGCTGCCATGGTGGTCATCATGATGGGCCTGAAGCGCACCAGGCAGCCCTGGTAGATGGCCTGGGCCGGGTTCAGGTTCTGCTCGCGCTGGGCCTCCAGGGCGAAGTCGATCATCATGATGGCGTTCTTCTTCACGATGCCTATGAGCATGATGATGCCCACGAATCCGTAGATGTCCAGGTTCATGCCGAAGGCCATCAGCGTGGCCAGCGCGCCCACGCCCGCCGAGGGCAGGCCCGAGAGGATGGTCAGCGGGTGGATGAAGGACTCGTAGAGGATGCCCAGCACGATGTAGATGACCACGATGGAGAGGATCACCAGCACCGAAAGCCCGGTCATGGAGGACTGGAAGGCCTGGGCCGTGCCCTCGAACTTGGTGGTGAAGGACGCGGGCAGCACCCGGCGCGAGACCTTGCCCACCTCCTCCACCGCCTGCGAGAGCGAAACGCCCGGGGCCAGGTTGAAGGAGATGGTCACCGAGGGCAGCTGGCCGGAGTGGTTCACCGAGAGCGGGCCCACGCCCAGTTTGCGCTTCACCAGCACGTCCAGGGGCACGAGCTTCATGTTCACCGGGGAGCGCACATACAGCCGGGACATGAGCGAGGGGTCGCTCTGGAACCCGGGCAGAACCTCCATGATGACCTGGTAGGAGCTGTTGGGCGCGTAGATGGTGGAGATCTGCCGCGTGCCGTAGGACGTGTAGAGCGCGTCCTCGATCTGCTGCACGCTTATGCCCAGGGCCGAGGTCTTGTCGCGGTCGATCTCCAGGAGGATCTGGGGGTTCTTGAGCTGCAGGTCGGAGTTGACGTCCTGGAGCATGCCGACTTCCTTGAGCTTCTCCTCCAGTTCTGCGGCGTACTTGAACAGGTCCTGCGTGTCGGGGTTCTGCAGGGTGTACTGGTAGAGGCCCTTGGTGAAGTTTCCGCCCAGGCGGATGGAGGGCGGGTTCTGCAAGAAGGCCATGATCCCGGGCACCTTGGACAGCTGGGGCCTGAGCTTCTGGATGATCTGGTCGGCTGAGAGCGGGCGCTCGTGGCGGGGTTTGAGCTTGATGAACATGCGCCCGGAGTTGAGCGTGGCCACCGGGCCGCCCGCGCCCACCACGGACATGAATCCCTCGATGTTCTCGTCGCGCCCCACGATGTCCATGATCCGTTTCTGCTTCTCCAGCATGGCCGTGAAGCTGATGCCCTGCTCGGCCTCGGTCATCATCATGATCTGGCCGATGTCCTCGCTGGGCAGGAAGCCCTTGGGGATGGCCGAGAACAGCCAGCCCGTGACCACCAGCAGGGAGAGCGAGAATGCCATGGTCAGCCTGCGGTGCGCGATGACCCAGGTCAGGGTGCGGTCGTAGAGGCGCAGCAGGCCCTCGAACGCGGCCTCGATGGCGGCGGAAATCCGCCCGGGCTTCCTTTCGTGGTGGGGCTTGAGCCACTTGGAGCAGAGCATGGGCGTCAGCGACAGGGAGACAAAGCCCGAGAACAGGATGGCCACGCAGATGGTGACCGCGAACTCTTTGAAGAGCCTGCCCACCACGCCGCCCATGAAGAGCACGGGGATGAACACCGCCGTGAGCGAGATGGTCATGGAGAGGATGGTGAAGCTCACCTCCTTGGCGCCGTCGTAGGCGGCCTGGAGCGGCGGCTTGCCCATCTCCATGTGGCGCACCACGTTCTCCAGCATGACGATGGCGTCGTCCACCACGAAGCCCACCGAGAGCGTGAGCGCCATGAGCGAGATGTTGTTCAGGCTGAACCCGAACTGGTACATGAGCGCGAAGGTGCCCATGAGCGAGAGCGGCAGGGCCAGCGAGGGGATCAGCGTGGCCGAGACGTTGCGCAGGAACAGGAAGATCACCGCCACAACCAGGCCCACGGTGAGCAGCAGGGTGAATTTGACGTCCTCCACCGAGTCCTTGATGGAGACGGAGCGGTCGATCATGATCTCCATGTTCACGGCTTCGGGCAGCTGCACCTTGAAGCCGGGCAGCAGCTTCTTCACGGCGTCCACCACGGCCACGGTGTTGGTGCCGGGCTGGCGCATGACGGCCAGCACGAAGCCGGGCTCGCCGTTGTAGAAGTTGCGGCGGCGGTCGTTCTCCACGGAGTCCATGGCGCGCCCGATCTCGTTCAAGCGCACGGGGGAGCCGTTGCGGTAGGCCACGATGATGGGCCCGTAGAACTCCGCGCGCAGGAGCTGCCCCGAGGCCTGCACGGTGAACTCCCTGCTGGGGCCTGAAATGGTGCCCGTGGGCAGGTTGGCGTTGGCCTTGCGCACGGCCTCGGCCACCTCGTCCACGCCGATCTCGCGGCTGGCCAGGGCGTCGGGGTCCAGCTGGATGCGCACCGCGTACTTCTGGGAGCCGTAGACCACAACCTGGGAGACGCCCGACACCATGGAGATGCGCTGGGCCAGGAGCGTCTCGGCGTATTCGTTGAGGTCCGAGAGGCGCATGGTGGGCGAGGTGATGGCCAGGTAGAGCACGGGCTGGTCCGCCGGGTTCACCTTGCGGTAGGTGGGCGGCGTGGTCATCTCCGACGGGGTGTCCTTGACGGCCAGGGCGATGGCGGAGTTGACGTCCTGCGCGGCGGCGTCGATGTTGCGGTTCAGGTCGAACTGCAGGGTTATCTTGGTGATGCCCAGGGTTGAGCTGGAGCTCATGGAGTCGAGCCCCGCGATGGTGGAGAACTGCTTCTCCAACGGGGTGGCCACCGATGCGGCCATGGTTTCGGGGGAGGCCCCGGGGAAGCTGGCCGTGACCTGGATGGTGGGGAAGTCCACGTTGGGCAGGTCGGAGACGGGCAGGTTCAGGTAGCCCATGACGCCGAAGATGAGCATGGCGGCCATGACCAGCGTGGTCATGACCGGGCGGCGGATGAAACCGGAGGAGAGGCTCATTGGGCCTTTCCTTCTGCACCCAGGGCCCCGCCCTGGGCGCCGCCCTTGGCCTTGGCGTCCGGAGCCTTTCCGTCCGGAGCCTTTCCGTCCGGCGACGGATTCTTGACCTCCACCGTGGAGCCCGGGGCCAGGCGCACATGCCCGTCCGTTACCACGGTCTCCCCGCCGGAGAGGCCCTTGCTGACGATGGTGCGGCCCTCGATGCTCCCGCCGGTCTCCACCAGGCGGAACTCGGCCTTGTTCTGCGGCGTCACCACGTAGACGAAGCTGCCCTGCAGGCCCTGCTGCACCGCGGGCGACGGCACGCTGACCACACCCTCGCGGTTGGACAGGTTGAGCGCCACCTTGGCGAACTGGCCGGGCCAGAGCCGCTTGGATTCGTTCTGGAACAGGCCCTTGAGCCTGATGGTGCCCGTGGTGCGGTCCACGGCGTTGTCCACCGAGGCCAGCACGCCGCGCTCCGGGTTGGCGTCGTCGCCGGCCAGGGTCGCGGTCACTTCGAGCGGGGTCTTGCCCATGCGGGTGGCCACCTCGGAGAGATACTGCTCGGGAACGGAGAAGCTGACGTAGATGGGCTGAATCTGCACCAGGGTGAGCAGGCTGCGGTCGTCGTTGGCCTTGATGACGTTGCCCATGTTGACCTGCACCGTGCCCACGCGACCGGCGAACGGGGCCTTGATGACCGAATACTCCAGTTGGAGCTTGGCCTGCTCGATTTCGGCCTCGGAGAGCTTGATGGAACCGCGCAGGCTCTTGGCGTCGGACTGGGCCTGGTCGAACTGCTGCTGGCTGACCACGTCCTTCTGCTTGAGGCCGGTGTAGCGGGCCAGGTCGTCCTCGGCGCGCTTGAGCAGGGCCTGGTCGCGCTCCAGCTTGCCCTGGGCCTGGAGCAGCGCGGCCTTGAAGGGCCTGCCGTCCAGCACGAAGAGCACCTCGCCCGCCGCGACCTCCTGGCCGTCGCGCACGCGCTGCTCCAAGATCTGGCCGCCCACCTGGGTGCGCACGGCCACGCTGCGCACCGGCTCCACGTTGCCCACGGCGGTGATGCGCACCGGCACCGTGCCCGACTCGGCCACCGCCACGGAGACGGGCGCCGGAGGCCGGGCTTGGCTGCGCTTCTTCTCGTCTTCGGAGCAGCCCGCAAGCACCAGGGAGCACAGGACCACCAGCCACAAGGCCCGCAGGCCGGAACGACTCTTCATGATATCCTTTCCCGCGGGCGGGGAATACCGCGGATTCTTAGCGTGATAACCACAATTTTTAACGCCATTGCAAGGGGCTGTCAAAAGGAGTAGTGCTCCCGGGTCCAAACGGTTACGCCATGTCCCACATTCCCGAAGAAAAAAACATATTCGCCGCCCGCCCCTGGGCCTGTCTCGCGGTCTCGGCCACGGGCACCTTCATGGCCACCCTGGACGGCGGCATCGTCAACGTGGGCCTGCCCACCATCGCGCACGGCTTCGGGGCGGAGCTGCCCTTCGCCCAGTGGGTCATCACCGTGTACCTGCTGGTCATCGCCTGCCTGCTGCCCGCGTTCGGCCGCCTGGGGGACATGCGCGGCAGGCGTTCGCTCTACGGCGCCGGTTTCTTCCTGTTCACCCTGGCCTCCGCGGTGTGCGGCCTGGCCCCGGGCATCTGGTGGCTCATCGGCGGCCGGGCGCTGCAGGGCGTGGGCGCGGCCATGCTCATGGCCAACGGCCCGGCCATCGTGGTGCAGAGCTTCCCCGGCCCGGAGCGCGGGCGCGCCCTGGGCATGATCGGCATGGTGGTCTCCCTGGGCTCGCTGGCGGGGCCGTCCCTGGGCGGGCTCCTCGTGGGCGCGTTCGGCTGGCCCTCCATCTTCTACGTCACCGTGCCCGTGGGCATCCTGGGCATGGTCCTCTCCTCCCGGGTGCTGCCCGACGACAGGCGCCCGGCGGCCCAGAGCTTCGATTACCTGGGGGCCGTCTTCTACGCAGTGGGCGTGGTCTTCCTGCTGGTGGCCATCACCCACGGCGGACGCTGGGGCTGGGCCTCGCCCGGCACGTTGGCCTGCGCCGGGACCGCCGCGCTGGGGATCTGGCTGTTCCTGCGCCGCCAGGCCCGCGTGGAGCACCCCCTGGTGGACCTCGCGCTCTTCCGCATCCGGGCGCTGCTGGTGGGCAACATCGCCTCCCTGTTGGCTTTCATGGCCATGCTGACCAACGCCGTGATGCTGCCCTTCTTCCTGGTGCGCGTGTGCGGCTTCAGCTCCCAGAAGGCGGGGCTGATCATGGCCGCCATGCCCCTGGCCATGACCTTCGTGGCCCCGGTGAGCGGGCTGCTCTCCGAGAAGACGAGCCACGCCCTGCTCACGGGCCTGGGCATGGCCCTCACGGCGGCCGGGCTCTATTCCCACACCCTGCTGGAGCCGGACTCCGGCCTGCTGCGCTGCGTGGCGGGCCAGGCCGTCCTGGGCGTGGGCATGGGGCTGTTCCTCTCGCCCAACAACAACGCCGTGCTGGGCAGCGCCCCCCGGGAGAAGAGCGGCGTGGCCGGGTCCGTCATGGCCCTGGTGCGCAACCTGGGCATGGTCAGCGGCATAGCGCTGGCCACGGCCGTGTACGAGGCCTTCCACACCCGGGCGCTGGCTGCCGGGCAGTCTGAGACAGCCGCCTTCGTCGCCGGATTCGACGCCTCCCTGGCCTGCGCGGCCGCCCTGGCCCTGGCCGCCGCCCTGCTCGGAGCCACGCGCCCGGCGAACCAGGCCCGCAAGCCTACAGGTTAGTCTTTTTTTTTCACACGATCTCCTGTAATATTCGCAGCGTCTTTGCCACCCGGGAGAGAACGCCATGAGCATCGCCGCACTCACTACCCGCCTGGACAGCTGCCTGGCCACCCTGCGCCGCCTCAAGGAGATCTCCTCCAGGCGCGAGGCGGTGGAGCGCGAGGTGCTCCTGGCCGTACTCCTGGCCAACCGCGAGCGGCTCAGCGAATTCCCCTCTCTGGAGGGCGACCAGAACAATCTGGTGAGCGCCATCACCACCCGTTGCGAGCTGTTGCCCGCCCATGCCGTCTACCGCGAGTGGATGGGCCAGTTCCTGACCACGCTCAACCAGTACGAGGTTGCCTCCCGCGTCAACGCCAAGGATCAGGTCGACGGCCTGCTGCACCAGCTGGCCAACCTGGAGACCCTGCTGCTCAAGTGCATGCAGGGCTACATCCTGCTCTCTGGCGCGGTCCGCGACGATTTCAACGACGTCATCCTGGAGCGTTTCGGGGAGTCGGCCCTGGCCGACATCGAGGAGCTGACCCACGCGGGCTTCTCCGACGACCGCTACTGGAAGGCCCTGCTGGAGCGCTTCGTCACCGGGTTCGTCAGGAAGACCTACGAGGTCCTGCTGGAGAAGGACGCCTTCCGCATCGCCAGGGAGGGCGGCTTCATAGCGGTGCGCTACCCGCTGGACGCTTTCCTGGACGAGATGCCCGGCACCGACAAGCAGATCGACAAGACGCGCCTGCAGCAGGCCTTCGAGTCGGCCCGCGAAGACGCCGAGGCCCAGCGCGCTGCCCAGGCCCTGGCCGCGTTCTTCGCCGGTTCCGCCACGCCGCTGCTCCCCGGCAAGCCCCCCAGGCAGGATTTCGAACTCCTGGCCCTGGTGGCCTCCGTGGACCCCGTGGCCCAGCGCTACCTGGACGTTCTCGTGGACAACAAGCCCTACGAGGCTGCAGAGGACGAGGAGCCCGAACCGCAGGACGACGAACCGGAGACCCCCACGCGCAAGGCCCAGAAGCTGGCCGCGCGCAAGGCCTTCCTGCGCGACCAGGCCACGGCCCTGGCCGTGGGCGCGGCCTTCTCCCTGGGCATCGCCCGGGAGGACCTGCACAAAGCCCTCGGCGAATTCACCCCCCGGGAGCGCGAGTCCATCCTGCACGTGGCCGGGACATTCGCCCCCGCCTCCCTGGCTGCGGCCTTCTCCCTGATGATCGAGCACTCGCTGTGCGCCCTCTTGAGCGCCAGAGTCGCCGAGGACGCTGGCAAGGTCCAGGTCCGGTGCCTGCGCCAGCGCCGCGCCCCGCGCCAGGGCGTGGAGGCCCTGGCCGCCCAGGGCTTCAACCGCATCCGCCAGAAGCTTTTTTTTGAGGACGACCCCGCCAGCCAGAAGTGGCTGCTGTTCAAGGCTAAGACCGGGCAGGAGCTTGCCGAGGCCATCCGGCTCTCCAACGTGGAGCCGGAGCTGGCCCAGGCCCTGACCGCGCTCTGGACGGCCATGCACTTCAAGGCCGAGGCCGTGGTCCTGGTGAACTTGGCGCTGGTGGCCAAAGCCACCCAGAACGTGCAGGGCAAGGTGGGCGAGATTCTGGGCAGGCTCGGGGTGGTCAAGTCGGCCTGAGCCCGCCTGCCCCGATTGGACGAGTTGTGAGGGCTCCGGGACGAAAGTCACGGAGCTTTTTATGGACCGGCTGGAATGATGGCGCCGGTCATCGCGGGACTCCGCCCCGCACCCCGCCAGGGGGATGATCCCCCTGGACCCCGCAATAAAAATCCGGGAAGGCGGAGCCTTCCCGGATTTTATAATTTCCCAAGGTTCACAACAATCACGCCCAGGGACGCGAAGCTATCGGGGGTGCAGGGGCATCATGCCCTGCCGGTGGGGTTTGGGGAGGCAGCGCCTCCCCAAGAAAACGCCGAATACTCGCCCGCCCCCAGGCCAAGCCGCTAATTAGTCTTGACCTTGAGCAGCTTGCGGCCCTGGCGCAGGTAGGGCAGCAGGTCGATGCCCGTGTCGTCGGGCTGCTTGATGGGCGCGCCCAGGTTCGGTCCCTTGATGGGCAGGTAGTCCTCGGGCAGCAGCTTGGCCAGTTCGTCCCCGGAGGGCTCGGCCTCGCGCTGGGCGGCGGTGATGCTGGCGGCGGTGGGGTTGTAGAAGGAGAGCTTCATGGTGCCCCCCTGGTCCGGGGAGAGCTTCACCCGCACGGGCCCGACCCTCCAGCGCACCGATTTGCCCGACACCTTGCCCTTGCCGTAGATGTCCTCCAGCTCGAGCCGCAGGGCGTCGAACCCGGAGCCGTCGGTGAGGCGCAGATGCACAGCGTAGAGCCTGCCGCCGGATTGCCCATAGAACACCGTGGGGCGGCCGAATCCCGAGGCTTTGGTCTGCTCGCGCAGGAAAATGTAGTAGTCCACGCCCTCGTCGGTGCGCAGCTTCATGAACCCCTGCTTCTTGGAGATGTCCTCCCCCCAGTTCACGGAGCCGAAGCCTTTGCTCAACGGCTTCTGCGGGTTGGCAGCCAGGCAGGGCATCGCCACCAGCAGGGCCAGGGCCGCGACCATCACACGAATCATTGAAACCACGCAGTCCTCCCAATCGACCTGTATGGCTCCAGATAGCCACAGCCGGCCGCTTCTGGCAAGCGCGCCCTTGAGTTGAGTGGAGGGAGGCGGACCAGGGCCGTTCAGCCCAGCTTGGCCCCGCCGAGCATGGAGAGGGCCGACTCTTTTTCGTCGGCCAGGCGCGTGGAAACGGCCACCCGCAGCTTGCCCCGCCCGGCGAACTGGACCATGCGCTGGGCGTAGACCTCCTCGATGAGGGCCTTGTCGCTGGCCAGTTGCTTGTTCGCCTCCAGCTTGTCCAGCGCCTGGGAGAAGATTTCGGACGCCCCGTTGGGCCCGTGCTGCACGGCGGTGCTCCAGAGCACTTCGCGCACGGCCTGGGAGCGGGTGGACATATCCTGCCCGGTGGACATGGTGATGGACTTGAGCGCGGGCACGTAGTGCGTGTCGCGGATGAATTCGTGCTGCAGGGTCTCGAAGCGTTTGGGCTGCTCGGAGGCGATGCGCTTCCACTCGCCGGTCATGCCGCCCTGCCTGCCGCCGGTGTTGGCCGGGCCGGAGGTGTCCAGGCGCGAGGCCAGATCCGGGGCCTTGTTCTCCAGGTAGTTGAGGAAGCGGTCCATGGTGCCCACGCCCGAGGCGATCTGGTACTTGCCGTAGGATGTGCCGCCCCGGCCGTCGTACCCGATGGCGTCGATGGCCCCGCGCGACTCGTACATGGCCGAGAGGATGCCCATCTTGTCCGCCTTGCCCTGGCCGTCGTCGGCCTTGGCGCTCGAGGCCCGGCGCTTGGCCGCCAGAAATTTGGACTCCGCGGCGGCGGCGGCCTGGAGCAGGTCCTCCTCCTCCCGGGTGAAGCCCTTAGGCAGCGGCCCCTTGCCGCCAGCTCCGGGCAGGTGCCCCACGTCGTCGGGGTGGCGCGCGTTGGGGTTGATGGGGGTGCGGACCTCCTGGCGCTCGATGGCCACCTTGACCTCTCTGGGCTGCTGGGAGGGGGCCGCCTGGGCCGGAGCCTGGGCAGGGGCTTTGCCGGAGGCCTGGGCTGGAGCCGGGGCCGGAGCCTGGGGCGCCTGCTTGACGCCTTGCCCGATTGCTGTTCTGTGCATGGACGGAGCGGCCGGGGCCGCCAGAGGGGGCGAACCGGCCGCCTTGGGTCCGGCGGCGGCCACCTGGTTGGAGAGCATGTTGGCGAAGTTGTTCCTGTCGTCCGCCAGAGGGCTCATGGGGTCCTTGAGCTTGTCGCCCAGGATGGACTTGCTGGCCCCGAACTGGCTGGTGAGCATGGTCTTGAAGGCCCCCTTGCCGTCGGTGAGCCGGGACGAAGGCCCGCGAAGGTTCTCCGGGCGGGCCGCCACCGCGGCGGCAATGTTCTGCGGCGTCAAGGCCATGACGTTAACCCCTTGAATGAGAGTCTGCGCCATGAGCAAGCAACCGGCGTGCCAAGCCTCCCACGCGTTCTTCAGCAACACGGAGTGCGCCTACTTCCCCTGCCACAAGGGCGCGGACCCGGCGTGCTTCAACTGCCTGTTCTGCTTCTGCCCACTCTACTTCCTGGAGGACTGCGGCGGGGACTGGCGCATGGCCAAGGGCGTCAAGGACTGCAGCGGCTGCACGAAGCCGCACGAGCTGGGAGGCTACGAGCGCACCATCGCCCGCCTCAAGGATGAGTTCGCCCGGCGCAGGGCCCAGGCTCAGGAGGAAGGGGAAAGCTAGCTTTTGGCGGCTTCCTGGCTCCCGGGGAGTTCGCAGGCCCTGCCCTTGAGCCCGAAGATGACCTTGAGCAGCTTGGGGGCCACGCCCTCGAACACCTTGGGGGCGAGATACTCCCCTGCTGCGCGCCTGTTGATCTCCCCCAGGGTGGGATAGGGATGCACGGACTGAGCCAGCTTGGAGAGGCGCACCCCGCCCGAGAGCACCGTGACCCACTCGCCGATCAGGTCCCCCGCGCGCGGCCCCAGGATGCGCACGCCGAGCACCTGCCCCTGTGAATCCACCACCATCTTGATCATGCCGTCCGGGGTGTTCTCGGCCAGGGCGCGGTCGTTCTCGGCGAAGGGCTGCACGTGGGTGGTCACGTCAAGGTCGGCGGCGCGGGCCTGGCGGTAGGTCATGCCCACGCCCGCCAACTCCGGGTCGCAGTAGGTGGCGACGGGCATGAACTGGTAGTTGGCCTTGCGCGGCAGGCGCGCGACAGCGTTTGTCAGGGCCACGCCCGCTTCGTAGCCAGCGGCGTGGGTGAACTGCCATTTGCCCAGCACGTCGCCGGCGGCGTAGATGTCGGTGGAGCTGGTGCGCAGCCGTCTGTCCGTGGGCACGCCCTTCTCGGTGTAGGCCACCCCGGCGTTGTGCAGGCCCAGGCCAGTGACGTTTGGCGCGCGGCCCATGGCCACCAGCAGGGCCTTGGCGCGCACCAGGCGTTGCATGCCCGTGTCGTCCGCGAACCAGACCTCCTTCTGCCCGAAGGCCTCGCCCACCGTGGTCACATGGGCGTTCAGGCGCACGGAGACGCCCTCCTGGCGCAGCTTGGCCGCCACCATGCCCGCTATGTCGGTATCCTCGTTGGAGAGCAGCTGTCGGGAGCGCTGCAGGATGGTCACGCTGGAGCCCAGGCGCTGGAAGGCCTGAGCCATCTCCACGGCCACGGCCCCGCCCCCCAGGATGATCAGGGAATCTGGCAGTTCGTCCAGGGCCCACAGGTCGCGGTTGGTGAGGTAGGAGACGTCCTTGAGCCCCGGGATGTTGGGCACGGCTGGCGAGGAGCCTGTGGCCACCAGCCACTTCTCAGCCGAGAAGGTCTCGCCGTTCACGCGCAGGCTGTGCTCGTCGATGAACTCAGGCGCGCCGAACACCACCTTTGCCCCCAACTGGCAGAAGCGCTGCGGGGAGTCGTGACGCTGGATGCGCGCGATGACGCTGCGGATACGCTCGGCCACGCGGGTGAAGTCCACAGGGCCGGGGTCGCAGGCGGGCAGGCCCCACTGCTGGGCGTTGCGCATGGAATGGTAGACTTTGGCTGACGCAATGAGCGTCTTGGACGGCACGCAGCCGTAGTGCAGGCAATCCCCCCCAAGGTGCGGCTCGCGTTCGATGAGCAGGGTCTTTGCGCCCAGACGCGCCCCGCCCGCCGCGGCCGTCAGCCCAGCGGCCCCGCCCCCGATGATCCCCAGGTCGAAGTCGTAACCAGCCATCCCCCCTCCTTCGCCGGAAATTGTGTTTTCTTTAAGCACTGTTGCAAAGTGCTGTCCACACATGATTTGTTTTCCGTTTGCATCCAGTCCGTGGAGGTAGGCTTTGCCGATGTGATAATTTCAGGGACTCGAAACTTTCTTCCCATAGAGCCCTATGTGGGGAGACAGCGGCACATTCTTGAATATGATGTGTCTCCATTCCCGGCGTACCGGGAAACAACAAACAAGGACACATCATCATGAGAAATGAGAAGGAACTTCGCGACAACCTCGCCGCCTATTGGCGCAGGCTCAACGCCGCCTGCGGACTGCCCGACGGCACGCACCCCGACGACCCCAACCCCGCAGGCACAGCCTATCAGCGGCAGCCCCAGTACAGCCATGCCGCAACAGCGAGCGCCCATGGCCCCATGCCCAGCTTCAGGCAGATCCACAACGCCTTGCTTGGCGACCCAGAGGCCATGGCCATTTTCCAGGACCACTGGAATGACACCTTTGTCCCCAACGACCGCGGCCTCGCCCCGGCCAACCCTGAGGCCCAGTTGCGCTGGTACGTTCTCCGCGACCTGAACGATCACCACCATAAACGCCACAAGGCCGACTTTGAGGACGCGAGGAAGTTTCGGACAAGGCAGCGCGTGGAACGGTTGTTCGAGCGGCTGGCGGTGATTGATCCGTTGTATGCTCTCACTCGCGAGGTGATGGAGTTCTACGCCGGGAGACTGGCGCCCTTCGCCAAGCATGCCATGCAGCAAGTCCCAGAGCGTAGCCCGCATGACGCCATAAAATTGTACTACGAAATGCGCCGCTTATCTGAACAGGTTGTTGCTAAACAACAAAACAGGCTGATCCGCAGCTCCGATTGACACCTTATCATTCGTGCTCGGAATTGTGGGATGTGCCATGGCGAGGTGGTGTATCACAAACCGTGGAATTCGCCTTACCCCGTAACAGAATGAGTAGACAGTGCCATACGCAGAACGAGTTGCAGAAGCATTCATCGACGCCAAGGACTCTCCGAAGAGGCAGGATATTTTGGTTAGGGAAGGTCAATTCAATACAATCCCTGTAACCGGCGAATCCTACATGAACCCTAAATACAGGCTGCCAACTGAAGAGGAAGCAAAGCAGTCTGTCGCGAGTATAAAGGCCGCAGGGGTTGGAGTATCAGGCCTGTTTGCAGGGTCAATAAACCCGCTGGCAGGTCCACCCGTAGCGGCTGGGGCTGAGCAGCTTTGGAGTATGTTACTCCATCGCTGGAAAGATGGGTTGGCAGTCACGCGACAGTGCCTGTCGATGAGAATTGGAACGACAGCGACTATTGGAACGAATTCCACGGGAGGTAAAATAAAGTCGTGGTTGACATGTTCCGGCCACGACTTTAATTTAGAAGATTGCAAAGGAAAGTCATTAATTCACTGTTAAGCCAGGCGCACGCAACGACACCAAGTATTTATCATACATTTAATACGCTGCTGATGACGCTTATTAGCCAAACACAAGCCTAGCCTTCCCTGACAAAAGTAGCGTTAACATAGTAACAACAATAATAATATTTAATACAATGAAAATTGTTTTAACCATCGCGACCTCGTGCATACTGTACATATTAAAACTACAACTTGCACGTTTGCAATATTGCACTCCCAGCTCTTCAGGAACCCCCTCCGCATTTAAAGCGAAGTAATGCTACGACGAGATAATAAACCAAAAAGAATACTGCGTAAAACACCCATTCAAATCGATCAATTTTCTTCATATTATTACCAGTTCATTCCAAATAGCCTCGAAAAACGGAGACAGGGGCGAATATACCCTAAATACACCATAAGGTGCAAGCCAACCAAGAAGAGAACTCGCATCATATCTTTTGTTCGCCAATCCACAATCACCTCCTTCGGATCTTCCTGCAGTATACCATGCGTGGTTCATTAACTTCTTTGATTTGTCGCCACCATAAAAGCAACTATCATGCCTGCAACAATCAACGATATGAACACGAGCCCCATTTCGTATACGAACCGAACAGAAAGCGGCATCGTTTCTTTCTGAAACTCATCCGGGGGTATGCGTTTCACCTCCGTCAGATCCCTGTTCTCTTCAACCATCTTCCCTCCCGAAGTTCCAGCAAGTTGAAAGATACAGACGGGGAGGAGGCCATCTCCGTTAGCCCCGTTAGACAGGCCTGATTCAGCTGCCCGTGTCGGAACTGCTCCCCCCTCAAAAGGTCCAATGCCTGACCTTGCGCACAAGCATTGTGCGTACTTTTTGCTTATTATTGCATAGCACTATGCGTCAAACAAAAAGGCCGCCCGTTGCCGGGCGGCCTTTGCGGTCACAGGCTCGCGCCTGATATTCTACCAGTCGGACTTGGTGAAGCTGTCTTCCACGCCGAAGTCCACGACCGGCTCGGGCTCGGCAGCGGCACCGCCGCCAGCGGCGGGAGCGCCGCCACCGGACACGGTCACAACGCCGTGCTTCTTCACGTCTTCGATCATCTTCAGCAGCTCGTCCACCTTGCCGATGTACTCGTTGACCTTGGCCAGGGGGGCCACGATCAGCTTCTCGCTCTCCTGCTTGGAGGACTCCTCGAAGCGCTTCACGGAGGCCTCGGCCACCTTCAGCTTGGCTTCGACATCGGCGAGCATGGCGGTCTTGGCGGCCAGGTCGGCCTTCACGGCGGCCAGTTCCTCGGCCTTGGTGGCCGCGGTGGTCTTGTACTCGGCGAGCTTGGCGAAGAGATCGTTGATCTCGTTCATGGTCTCGGCGGGCAGCTTGGGCACGGAGACGTTCTTGCCGGAGGAGGCCAGCTGGTTGGCGCTCATGGAGATCACTTCGGGGTGCTGCTCATAGATCCAGGCCTTGGCGATAGCCTTGGCGAAAGGAGCCAACTCCTCGTCGATGACGGTGTCGGCCATGTAGCCCACCATCTCCACAACGCTCTTCTTCTGGCCTTCCTTGTCCATGCCCTTCAGGTAAGAAATGAAGGTGTTCATCGGGAAAACTTTCGTCTCAGCCATGGGAGTTCCTCCTCTTAGATCTCGAAAATTTTGTCTTCAACGCGGGTGAGGGGCTTGCGGCCGCTCATGCGGGCATACACCAGAGCCGTCGTGCGATACACCAGGTGCCCCAGCTTGGACCAGGGCAGGTACGCGATCATCATGAAGACCGCGACCAGGTGCAGGTAGTACATGGGGTAGGCCAAGCCGGCCACGCCCGCCAGACGCAGAACCATGGAACCAAGGCCGGTGACGAACACCGCCCAGATGACGCCGAGCAGATACCAGTCGTAGAACGAGGAGCCCTGCTTCTGGGCGTCCAGGTTCAGGCGGCGGCGGGTGAGCATGGTCAACCCGTAGAAGCCGAGCACGGTGCCCACGATGGCCAGCAGCTTCACCGGGCTGTAGAGCGCCATGGGCGTGTCGCCCAGGACGTGCAGCCAGCCGAAGCCGGGGACCTTGGAGCCCCAGTGTGAAACCGCCACGATGGAGGTGACGATGCCCAGGGCCACGAAGGCGGCCAGCAGGGCCCAGTGGCCCTTGGAGCGCTCGGTGTTGTCCGCGCCGCACTCGTTGAACTGGCGGTGGGTGTAGAGGTCGTCGCGCAGGACATCGATGATGGCCTGCACCAGGGTGGGCTTCTCGCAGTGCGCGCCCACCTCGAAGGTGGTCGGCAGCGACGCGAAGCTCTTCCACATGTTGGTCACGCCCTTGTAGAAGCTCCAGGCCACGAACACCGCCACCGCGCCGAAGAGCGGGTCGATGGTGAAGTCGCCGGGGAACACCTTGGCGAACTTGATCTCACCGGCGGGGATGGACAGGCCGGTGGTCAAGAGCCAGATGAACAGCCAGAGCACCGCCGGAATGCCGGCCAGGTAGGGCAGCCCCTTGGAGGAGCTCATCCACTCGCCGATCTTCGCGGGGCCCACCAGCTTGCGGTAGGTCATGTTGCGGATGGCCGCCAGGGTGTCGGCGGGTTTGGCGCCACGCGGGCACAAGTCGGAGCAGGTGCCGCAGTTGTGGCACAGCCACACGTCGATGTCGTTCATGAGCTTGTCTTTGAGGCCCCACTGAGCCCAGACCATCTCCTTGCGGGGATAGGGGTTCTCAGCCGGGGACAGCGGACAGGCCACGGAGCAGGTGGCGCACTGGTAGCACTTCTTGACGTTCTCGCCACCAGCTGCCTGAAGCTCCCTGACGAAGCTCGGGTCGGGTTGGATCCGGACCGGAGAAGACATAAGCAGGGCCTCCTAATAGCCTTTGAACGGGTTGGGACCCATTTTGACGATCATGTCCATGAACTTGTCGATCATGGAGGGCACGACGTCGTACTCGTCGATGGCCACCTGGAACTGGTCGACGCGCTCGGGCTCAACGCCGAGGCGCTTGAGCGACTCGGAGATGTTTTCCTTGCGGCGGTTGCACAGCTCGGAGCCCTTGACGAAGTGGCACTGGTAGTCGTCGCCGTACTTGCAGCCCAGCAGCAGCACGCCGTCGATGCCCTTGGACATGGCGTCGGCCACCCAGATGGCGTTGACCGAGCCGAGGCAGCGCACCGGAATGACGCGCACGTAGGGGCTCCAGGGCTTGCCGCGCATGGCCGCCATGTCGAGCGCCGGGTAGGCGTCGTTCTCGCAGGCCAGGATCAGCACGCGGGGGCCGCCCTGATCCATCTTGGCCGGCACCTGCATCTCACGGATCATGGTGCCGATCATGTCGATGTTGTAGTTGTCGAAGCTGATGACGCGCTCGGGGCAGGCGCCCATGCAGGTGCCGCAGCGGCGGCAGCGCGACGGGTTGGGCATCGGGGTGCCCTTCGGGTCGTCATCGAGGGCGCCGAAGGGGCATTCCTCGGTGCAGCGCTTGCACTGGGTGCAGCGCACGAAGTTGAACACCGGGAAGCTGCGGTCGCCCGAGCGGGGATGCACGGCCACGCCGCGGTTGGCGCTGGACACGCACTGGATGGCCTTGAGCGCGGCGCCCATGGCGTCCTCGGAGGCCAAAGCCAGGCCCATGGGCTGGCGCACCGCGCCGGCGGCGTAGATGCCGGTGCGGCGTGTCTCGTAGGGGAAGCAGATGTAGTTGGAGTCCGCGTAGCCCTCGAAGAGGCCCAGGTCCGGGAAGGCCAGGCCCTGGCGGTATTCCAGGTTGATGACCGGGCTGTGCGCGGTGGTGGGCACCAGGGAGGTGGGCAGCACCGCCATGTCGGCCTCGATCTCGATGGCCTCGCCCAGCAGGGTGTCGGTCATGGAGATGATCACGGACCCGTTGGCGCCGGCCTTGATGGACTTGATCTGCGCCTTGGAGAGCATGATGCCCGGGATGTCCTGGGCGGCCTTGTAGTAGCGCTCGTTGATGCCGGGAACCATCATGTGGTCGTAGAAGATGTAGGCCGCGGCCTCGGGATCCTTCTCGACGACGTAGTTGGCCTGCTTGAGCGCCACCAGCGAGGACAGCTCGGAGGACAGGGCCAGGTGCCTCTGCGACTCCAGGTCGCAGAAGGGAGCCTCGGCCGGAGCCTCTTCGCCTTCGGCGGGCGGGTTCACGGGGGCCTGCTCTTCCTTCTCGCACTCCAGGGCCACGTCGGCCGGGCAGGAGTCGACGCTGCACAGCGCCGTGTTCAGCAGGAAGGCCACGCTCTTGGGAGCCTTGCCGTCGGACGGGCGCACGATGGGGCCGTCCTTGGCCATCTTCTCGAGCTCGGCGGTGGTGATCACGTTCTTGATCTCGCCGTAACCCATGGGAGCCAGGTACTTGGTGTCGCCGGGCACCCAGCCGGTGGCCAGGACGACGGCGCCGATGTCCAGGTTCTGCCCGCCGGACAGCTCGGCCTTGTACAGGCCGGGCGCGCCGGAGAGCTTCTCCAGCGTGGTTCCGGTGAGGACCGAGACCTTCTGGTTGGTGGTGACCTGCGTGATGAGCTTGTCCAGGCCGGTTTCATGGGCCTCGGTGTAGGGGTAGCTCAGGGGGAAGGTCTTGTAGAAGTTGGCGACCTTGCCGCCCAGAGCCGAGGCCTGCTCCACCAGCACCACGTCATAGCCCAGGGAGGCCGCGGCGTTGGCGGCGTTGAGGCCGGTCCAGCCGCCGCCCAGGACCATGATGGTCTTGCAGGTCTCGGGCACTTCCGGGTTGGGGATGTTGGATTTGATCAGCTTGACCACGCCCATCATCGAGTATTCGTTGCAGATGATCTGCAGGTCGTCGAAGCCCTTGGCCTTCTCCAGCGCGCCGATCTCCTTGTTGAAGCACCAGACGCCCTGCTCGCGCAGATTGACGCGTTCGACCTGGATCTTGTCGCCGAAGGTGAACACGTCCCACTTGGCGCGGGGGGAACACGCACACAGGCACACGGCGTCCAGCCCGGCCTCGGCGATGTCCGCGTCGATGGCGGCCTTACTCTCGGAGGAGCACAGCACGGGGACGGCTTTGATGACCGGACACTGCGGCTGGTACTTGTTCTTCACCGCAGTGCACACTGCGTCCAGATCGACGGCTTCGCCCAGGCCGCAGCCGCCGCAGACGTAAACGCCTATTTTCTCGGCCATGAATCGTTACCTCCCCGCAACCGTTTGAATGGCCTTGAGCGCCGCGCCGGTGGCAGACTGGGCCGAGCGCATGACGTCCAAGGGCACCTTGGCGCAACCCGTGGCGATGACGCCGGAGTCGGGCGAGCCGATAAAGAACCCTTCCTCGTCCCGGGGGGCGTTGACGGCCACGGCCTCACCCGCGACGGAAGGCTGCATGCCGGTGGCAAGAACCACCAGGTCGAACTCTTCAACGTTCTTGATGCCGGTCTCCACGTTCTCGACCGTGGCCAGCACCTTGCCCGAAGCCTCCTGGGTCAGATCGGCGACCTTGCCCTTCACCAGGGAGAGCTTGGGATCGGCGGAGACCTTCTCGAGGAACTTCTGGTAGCGGCCGGGGGTGCGCAGGTCGATGTAGAAGACGGTCACTTCGGCGCCGGGCACGCGCTCGCGCACGTAGGTGACCTGCTTCAGGCTGGCCATGCAGCAGATGTAGGAGCAGAAGTTCAGGTGGTTCTCATCGCGGGAGCCAGCGCACTGGACAAAGGCCACGCGCTTGGGCGCGGTCTTGTCGGAGGGGCGAAGCAGCAGGCCGCCGGTGGGGCCGTTGGGCGCGCAGAGGCGCTCCATCTGCATGTTGGTGATGACGTTGGAGAGCTTGCCCGCGCCCAGATTCTCCAGCTTGGAGACGTCGTAGGGCTTCCAGCCCGTGGCCTGGACCACGGCGCCGACCTTGAAGGTCTGGGTGCGCTCCTGGTCTGCCAGGTCGATGGCTCCGTACTTGCAGCTGGCCTCGATCTTCTTGGCCTCGGCCTCTGAGCACTTGGCCTTGTCGAAGGCGTAGCGCTGGGGGAAGGCGAAGATGTTGGGCCGGTAGGCCACCTTGCGCATGCCCATGCCGAAATCGAATTCGCAGGGGACCTGGGTTTCAGCGGCTTCGGTGCAGGCGTTGCAGCACGTGCACTTCTCGTTGACGTAACGGGGCTTGATGGACACGGTCACGTCGAAGTTGCCGGCCTGGCCGGAAACCTTGGTGACGGTGGCCATGGTCAGCACCTTCACGTTGGGGTTGTTGCGGATGCGCTGGAACTGGATTTCCAGCCCGCAGGACGGGGGGCAAAGCTTGGGGAAATATTGGTTGAGCTGCGCCACCCGGCCCCCAAGATAGGGATTTTTCTCGACGAGGATGACCTCGTAACCCATTTCGGCGGCCTCCAGGGCAGCGGTGATGCCGCTGAATCCCCCGCCGACCACCAGAATCGCGTTGCCAGACATTGACACCTCCCTGCTCGGATTTGACCTTTGACGGTCAAACGGCCTGATCCGGGACGCCTCGCCCCGGCGCGCCCCGGATCAGACCGTTTGGAACAAACGGCCGGCTTCCGGCGTGAAAAACGGCCGCGGGCGTGAGCCCGCGGCCGCGTTTGATCCGACTTAGGCGTCGGGGATGATCTTGAAGTAAGGACGCTTGAAGACCTTGGTCTCCTTGGTGGCAGGGTCGTACTTCGAGTTGACGAAGCACTTCCACTTGCTGTCGTCCAGGCCGGGGAAGTCGCCGCGGTAGTAGAAGCCGGGGTAGCGGGACTCTTCACGGAAGGCGATGTGCTGCATGTGCATGCGAACGGTCCACAGGCGGTGGAACTGCTCCCAGCAGCGCATCAGTTCGTGCAGGTCGCGGGCGGCCAGCTTCTTGGAGTCTTCTTCCAGCATGGCCAGCAGCTTGAAGCCGGTGCCCAGCAGGGAAGCGGAGGTGGTGTACAGGGTGCCGACACCGCCGCCGTACTCGTCGGAGCACTTCACCAGACGCATCATGAAGTTCTTCGGGGAGATGAACTTGGGGTTCACGATGGGGTCGGTGGAGATGCCCTTGTTCTCTTCGAAGGTGTACCAGGGCTGGTAGATTTCCTGCTTCAGGTCAGCAGCTTTCTCAGCGATGGTGGGCTTGAAGTCCTTGTGGTCAACGCACCAACGGACCATCTGCTTGCCGACGATGCGGCCTTCAGCGTGGGAGCCGGAGGAGAACTTGTGACCGGAGGCGCCAACGCCGTCAGCGCAGGTCCAGAGGCCGTTCACGGTGGTCATACGGTTGTAGACCTTGCCGTTGTCGGCGCGGACCTTGTACTCCTCGGGAACCCAGGGCTCGTCGGGACCGGAGGCCCAGATGCCGCAGCAGCCGGAGTGGGAGCCGAGCAGGTAAGGCTCGGTGGGCATGATCTCGGAGCCGGACTTCTCAGGCTCGATGTTCATGGCGGCCCACAGGTTGGCCTGGCCGACGCACATGTCGAGGAAGTCTTCCCAGGCTTCGCTCTCGAGGTGCTTCTGCTGCTCGGGGGTCAGGGTGGCGAAGGTGGCCTGCAGGGCGCCAGCGGTGTCCATGTAGATGGGGCCGCGGCCGGCGCGCATTTCGGCCAGCATCATGTGGTTACGCAGGCAGGTCGGGATGATGTGACCCTTGGCGTAACCGCGATCCTCGTAGGGCTTCAGCATGCCACGGTTGGTGGCGCAGTAGTCTTCACCCTTGGAGTTGGTGGCTTTGGCCTTGAAGAGCAGGAACCAAGCGCCGACCGGTCCGTAACCGTCCTTGAAGCGGGCGGGGACGAAGCGGTTTTCCATCATGGTCATTTCGGCGCCGGCCTGAGCGCACATGGTGTAGGTGGAACCAGCGTTCCAAACCGGGTACCAGGCGCGGCCCATGCCCTCACCAGTGGAGCGGGGCTTGTACACGTTCACCGCGCCGCCGCAGGCGACGACCATGGCGTTGCAGGTGAAGATGTAGACCTTGTTCTCGCGGGTGGAGAAGCCAACGGCGCCGGCGATGCGGTTAGGCTCTTTGGCGTCGTTGAGCAGCTTCACGATGAAGATGCGCTCCATGTAGCGATCCTGGCCCAGGGCGTTCTTGGCAGCCTCGGCCACGATGCACTTGTAGGACTCACCGTTGATCATGATCTGCCAGCGGCCGGAGCGGACGGGGTCGGCGCCGGTGCGCAGGGACTTGCCGGCGGCCTTGGACTGGGCGCCGTCAAGGTTGTGGCCGTGCTCGTCCTTGGTCCAGCAGGGCAGGCCCCACTCTTCGAACAGGTGGACGGAGTCGTCGACGTGGCGGCCCAGGTCGAAGATCAGGTCTTCGCGGACGATGCCCATCAGGTCGGTGCGGACCATGCGGACGTAGTCGTCGGCGTTGTTCTTGCCCAGGTAGGTGTTGATGGCGGAAAGGCCCTGGGCCACGGCGCCGGAGCGCTCGAGGGAGGCCTTGTCCAGCAGCATCAGGGAGAGGCCGCCGCCAACCTTGTCAATCCAGCGGCAGGCCTCATAAGCGGTGCCGCAGGTGCCCATGCCGCCGCCGACCAGCAGCATGTCGACGTACTTTTCAATGATTTCCGGCTCGGCCAGAGCGACGCCTTTCGCGTCCTCTTTCATGGGAATACGGGGCATTGATGTGCTCCTTATATTCTTAGGGGTTGCGCGTCAGGTTCCGCTTATTTGCAGAAGCCGTCCAGCCAGCACTGGGACGAGTCGGCCTCGGTGATGGGGGCCTTCTCAGCCAAAGCCACCTGAGGCTTGGCGAGTTCCCAAGTCTCGGTGAACAGCAGCTCGTCTTCCAGGCTGCCGGGTTCGGGCTTGCCCTCGTAAGGCTTGATCGAACCTTCGGGGGTGGTGCGGATGGGGAACTTGAAGCGCTTGGCGTTGCCGTTGCGGAACTTCACGGTCCACATGATGGAGTCGGCCGAACGCATGGGGATGCAGACGCCGCCCATGGGGGCGAAGTCAGCGTAGGGCCTGGCCTCGATGGCGCCCTGGGGGCAGATCTTCACGCAGGAGTAGCACTCCCAGCAGGCTTCGGGCTCCTGGTTGTAAGCCTTCATTTCGGCCGGATCGAGGATCATCAGGTCGTTGGGGCAAATGTACATGCAGGCGGTCTTCTCGCCGCCCTTGCACCCGTCACATTTGCTCGGATCGACAAAGGTAGGCATACCACGTCCTCCACGCTGGTTGATGGTTAAATCTCTGTTCAGCCAATTCCAAAATACGCTTTACGCCTGCCCGGCTTTTACAGGTGTAAAAACCGCCCGGTAGCGGTGAAACCGCCTTGCGGGCGACGGTGCCGGACTCGACGGGGACGGCGGCCTTGGATCGCTTCGCGGCTGCCTTGCGCCCTCCCTGAGCAGGGGGAGGGAGCCTCCGCGAAGGCTTCTTCGATCCGCCGTAAACCTCCGATCTTTATCCGCCTGATTGGCGGCTTGTGAGGTTTGTAACGAGACGCCGCAGGCGCGTCAAGCCGAAAGTGAAATTTGTTACAAATGCTGTAACGTGATGAAATTATGATAAATCAGGTGAAGCGCATCGCCACTTCAATGGCCGGATGTATTGCCCTCTTGACCTACCACGACACCACCGCCAAATCAAGGGGGTTCTTGTTCCCGCACCCCTTGCTTCTTGCCATGCACCGTGTTTCTGGACATATTCACCTTGTGAACGCTTCCACCAACTGCACGCCAGGGGACGCATCCCGCTACCAGGCAATTCTCGACGCCGCCGTGGACGCCGTGATCATCATCGGGGCGGACCGGCTCATCAAGGCCTTCTCCCGCGCCGCGCAGCTGCTCTTCGGCTACGCTCCCGAGGAGGTCATCGGCCGCAACGTGAACATGCTCATGCCCGAACCCTATGCGGCCCGGCACGACGGCTATGTGGGCCGCTACATCGCCACCCGCGAGCCCCACATCATCGGCGTCGGCCGCGAGGTCCGGGCCCGCCGCAAGGACGGCAGCGTCTTCCCCGCCTATCTCTCCGTGGGCGAAGGGCTGGCCGAATCCGAGACATTCTTCGTCGGCATCCTGCACGACCTCACCCGCGAGAAGGAGACCTTCCGCCGCGTCCAGCAGTTGGCTTCCATTGTTGACTCCACCGGCGACGCCGTCACCGGCCACACCCTGGACGGCATCGTGACATATTGGAACAAGGGCGCCGAAGAGCTCTACGGATACACGGCCTCTGAAACCGTGGGCCGCAACCTTGCCGACCTCATCGTCCCCCCCGAGAAACAGGGCGAGTTGCGCGAAAACACCGAGCGCATCAGCCACGGGGTGAGCTTCACGCGCATAGAGAGTCTGCGCCAGAACAAGGCCGGGCAACGGCTCATCGTCTCCCTGAGCATCTCGCCCATCCGCGACGCCGACGGCAACGTCATCGGCGCGGCCTCCATCGCCCGCGACATCACCGCCCGGCGCATGGCGGAGAAGGCCCAGGCCGAGGCCCGCCAGGCCGCCGAGGAAGCAAACCGCATCAAGAGCGACTTCCTGAACATCGTCTCGCACGAACTGCGCACGCCCCTGACCATCATCCTCGGCAACATCTCCCTGCTTACCGACCACCAGAACATGCCCGAGCCCGCCGAGGCCGCGCTCATCGCTCAGGACATCGAGGACAGCGCCAACCGCCTCCAGCACATGATCAACGACCTCCTGGACATCTCCGACATGGAGGCCGGGCAGGCCCACCTACGGCTCACGCCCGTGCAGGCCGCCGACCTCATCGACGAGGTGGCCGACGCGGCACGGCCCCGCGTGATCGAGAAGGGTTTGCGGCTGGAGACCTACACTGAAGAGGTGGAGGTTTTGGCCGATCCCCTGCGCCTGAAACAGGCGCTGCTCAACGTGGTGGACAACGCCGTGAAGTTCTCCAGCGCCGGCGTCATCACGCTCGGCGTGAGCCGCACGGAGAACAAGGTGCTCTTCGAGGTATCGGACACGGGCTCCGGCATGACCGAACAGGAACTCCCCCGCGTGTTCGACGCCTTCCATCAGGGCGACACCTCCAGCACCCGCGCCGCGCAAGGCACCGGCCTGGGGCTGACCATCGTCAAGCGCATCGTGCTGCTCCACCAGGGCACCATCAGCGTGGAGAGCGAACCCGGAGTCGGCACGACATTCTACATCGCCCTGCCCCTGCTCTCCGGCGAAGCCTCGCAGGACGACGCACCCGGCGACGACTGAGCCCCCTCCCCTGCCCTCTTTGTTCCAGGGCCGCCGCGTCCAGTCGCGCGGCCGAACGCTCTGGGCACTGGTACTTTACAACCTTAGCGGCTCCGCCCGGACGAGCGACAGAAATAGCGGGAGGGAAGAACAGGGGCTCCGCCCCTGACCCCGCCGGGGGGAGAGCCTCCCCCCGGACCCCGGCAATAGCTTCGCGGCTTTGTGCGGCGACGAGGTTCGCTGACTGTAAGACACGTGGAAAGAACTCGATTGGAGCGGCTTGAGCCGCTCCAATCGAGTTCTTTCCTTTTAGGCTCCCGAAACGCCGCCTCACACGACCGTCTGCGTGAAACTGTTGGGGGTGCAGGGGGATCATCCCCCTGCCGGAGGGGTCCGGGGAGGCAGCGCCTCCCCGGTCTCCAGTTCTCTGCGCGCAAAAAAAGGGAGCGGCCGAAGCCGCTCCC
>NZ_JAKZKW010000020.1:21009-72202 GCF_022808695.1 Fundidesulfovibrio soli | reverse complement strand
GGGGTGCGCGGCACCGGGGGGGGGGTGGGTCTTCTCTTCCAATCGGCTGTTCGGCTGTTCTCTTCCCTATTGGTCTCCAAGGCTCGGCGGCTGTTTGAAGAGCGTAAGCGAGTGCGCGTGCGAAAGCTCGCGCCTGTATCTTCCTTTCTGTCTACTTCTTTCCCTGACTTTGCTTCCTGTCTTCCTTCTTGGCTGTTCTCTTAAAAGTGCCCGTTTGTCACACGGGAGGGTCGGCACAGTTGGCACAGGGCATGTCTGCATGATTGGCACAGGGGGGTATGTCCGGATTGCTCAACCCGTGGTATCAGCCCAGTCTTAACCTCAGGTTCAATTTGGTATACCCAGTTGATGGGGATAGGTTTCTAGCCAAACCAAAGCTGGGTTGTTGGGTATTGAGACAGAGAAAGGCCAGGACTCCCCTCCTGGCCTTTCTCTGTTTCTGGGATCTGCAATCGATTGCGGGTCCGGGCTTCATAAAGCCCTTAGCCCTTTCAAGTCCTTTTCAAGCCCTTTAGGCGCCCGGAAGCCGTTGACCTGTCTGGGTTCCTGGGCTGGCGCATGACTCATTCCTCACCAGGTCATGACTCATACCTCTCGCCTTCATGATTCAAACCTCGCGTGTCCATGGTCCAAATCTCTCATGGCCATGATTCAAGCCTCTCCCGCATGATTCAAACCTCTCAGCCTCATTTCTCGCCTGAATGCCTCACCTCTATGGCCCTTCTCGTCTTCCACCATGCCCTCACCTGGATCAAAACATGACTCAAACCTCTCCGAGCATGATTCAAACCTCTCGTGCCATGATTCAAACCTCTCGTGCCTGCAGCTCGTCAGTCATCTGCAGATTCACGATGTCCTTGGAGATGAACTTGCTGCTCTGGGCCAGCATCCCGAGCTCCTGGAGCTCCTTGATGGCCTCCTTCAGATACTTGCGGATGGTGAAATGGGGCTGCTCCCTGTCGACGTTCAGGGAATCTGCCAGGATCGCGTAGTGACCAGTCCACTTTTTGTCACGATGGGAGACGATGAACCAATACATGGACTTGGCGATGCTTCCCTTGATGGCATTCGCGCATGGGCTTGGGTTTTCAGAGTGTGCAAATCTGCAATCCGATTGCAGGTTGTTCGCGTGGGGAAGCTTCGACTTCCCCACACGAATAATCAGCACTCTACTTGGGATTCTCGGCAGTAGCCAATCGGAGCCTAGTGGTATGGTTCCGGTGCGGCGGGCGGACCTTCCCACGCAGCCAATGGGCGAATTCTTCCCTCGGGTAACAGATGGCCCGACCAATCAGAACGCGCCCTCTCGGTCCTGTGCCCAAGCAGTCTTCATTCGCAAGAGTCCGTCCCGAGAACAGGCCACCCGTAAGCCTCCTGATCTCACTCCTCCTGACGTATGCGGGCAAGTCCGCGACAATCTCATTCACGACTTCAGTGTGATCCATGGCTCTATTCCCCCTCGTTACGGCGTCGTCTTCTCAAGTCAGCCGCGTTATGATAGCCCAATATAAGCCGCAACGATGAGAATAAGTCAAATGACGGCGTGAAGAGTTGGTGCCTTTGACCTACCCCCTGAACTTGTGCCAGGGATTGTATTAGTCCCTGAGCCAGGGAGGACAAGGTATGAGCAGGAAGGTACAGGCGTCTGAGCAGATCGTCGCAAAGCAGCGCGAAGCCGAAATGTTCTTGGCTAAAGGCAAGACAGTGCCCGAGGCATGCCGGACTATTGGAGGCTACGATCAGACGTTCTACCGCTGCTGTAACGGGTATAGCGGACTGAAGGTCGACTAGGCAAAAAAGCTCGAGGCGTTGGAGCGGGAGAATTCGCGACTGAAGAAGGCCGCAGCGGATCTGAATCTGGGCAAGCTGATTCTCCAGGATGCGGCAAGGGGAACCTTCTAGGCTGTTCAAGACGTCGGCAATGCGTGGCTCACGTACGTTTAGCTCTCAACGTGTCGGAGCGCAAAGTACCGGCTGTTGGAGCAACCGCGTACGACGCAGCGATTCCGTCACCGCACAGTGAGAGATGAAGAGCTGTTGTGGTTGGTTATAATCCACATTGCCGGCGAATACTGCCAGCACGGATTTCGTCGCAGCCAGGCATTGCTGGAGTGGGAGGACTGACGGGTGAACATCAAAGCCCACGGCCAACTGGACCAGCGTTTCTTCACCCTTCAAGGCTCCTTTGCCACCTTCGCCTCGAACTTAGCCAAGTGACGATTCCCCATGCCCTTGGAACTGATCCTTCCGTCTTCCTCGGCTCCATCTTACACTCCTGTCCGAGGAGTGTGAGAACACTTCAACTTTCATCCGACCTCACCCCACATACTCCGAAACCGGGGGACAGATGGGGGACAAAAACGACACCCTCGGCCAATTACAGGCCGTTGAGTCAATGCAAAGCCATCATAATATGCTGATATAATTTGGTACCCGAGGTCGGGCTCGAACCGACAAGGAGTTGCCTCCGAGGGATTTTAAGTCCCTTGTGTCTACCAATTCCACCACTCGGGCATCGTGAGGGAAGCTGTTTCTAGCCGCCCGTAACCGTGCCGTCAATCACGGGTCTTGGCCCCGGGGGCTCCTGCTGATATGGGTTCGCCCATGTCACACTCACGCAACCGGCTGGTGGTGTTGGGCCTGGACGGCCTGCCTCTTTCCCTGGCGCGCTCGCTGTGTTCCGGCGGCAAGCTCCCCAATCTGGCGACGCTTGCGCTCTCGCCCAATGCCCACCCAATACGGGCAGAGCTTCCCGAGCTGTCCCCGGTCAACTGGGCCTCGGTGGTCACGGGGTTGAACCCGGGCGGGCACGGCGTGTTCGGCTTCAGCCGCATCGATCCGGCCACGTACACGCTCTCGCTCACGGACTCCTCCGCCATCCAGGCCCCCACGCTCTTCGAGCGCCTGGGCGCGCAGCACCGCACATCCAAGGTGATCAACCTGCCCGGGGCCTACCCGGCCCGGCCCATGCCCGGCATGCTGGTGGCGGGCTTCGTGGCGCACGACCTGGCCCGCGCGGTGCATCCGCCCTTCCTGGCCTCCATCCTGGAGGGCGAGGGCTACGTGCTGGAGGCCGACACCACGCGCGGCGTCTCCGACCCGGACTATCTGCTGGCCCAGCTGCGGTCCACGCTGCGCTCCCGGCGCAAGGCCCTGGACCTGTTCTGGCCCGACCTGGCCTGGGACGCCTTCATGCTGGTGCTCACCGAGACGGACCGCATCTTCCACTTTTTCTATCCGGCCGTGGCCAACCCGGAGCACGCCCTGCACGGGGCCTTCATGGAGCTGCTCGCCGAGTGGGACGAACTCATCGGCTTCGTGCTGGAGCTCTACAACGCCCTGCCCGAGCCCAAGCGCCTGGTCGTGCTGGCGGACCACGGCTTCACCGAATGTTCCACCGAGCTGGACCTCAACGTCTGGCTCATGCAGCAGGGCCTGCTCAAGCTCAAGGGGCTGGGCGCAAGCGAATTCGACAGCCAGGCCATCGCGCCCCACGAGTCCGCCGCCTTCGCCCTGGACCCGGGCCGCATCTACATCAACGTCAAGGAACGCTTCGCGCGCGGCGTGTTCCACCAGTACATCGCGGACAAACTGCGCGGGGAGCTCAAGGCCGCGCTCATGGAGCTGCGCGTGGACGGCAAGCCCGCCCTGGCCGCCGTGCACGAGGCCCACGAGATCTACTCCGGCCCCTTCGTCTCCCGCGCGCCGGACCTGATCTGCGAGCCCGTTCCCGGCATCTCGCTCACGGGCAAGTTCAACCGCACCGAGCTCACCGGGCTCTACGGCCGCTTCGGCTGCCACACCCCGGGCGACGCCTTCTTCTACGATTCGGCGGGCTCCGCGCCCGAGACCGTCAGCGACGCCGGGCGCGAGCTGTTCGCCCACTTCGGCCTGACCCCAGAGGCCCGCCGGTGGCCATAGACTTCGCCAGCCAACTGAACCCGGCCCAGCTCGAAGCGGTGCTGGCCACCGAAGGCCCTGTGCTTGTCATCGCCGGTGCGGGCTCGGGCAAGACGCGCACCCTGGTGCACCGCCTGGCCCGCCTGGTGGAGCTCGGCGTGGAGCCCTCCTCCATCCTGCTGCTCACCTTCACGCGCAAGGCGGCCACGGAGATGCTGCACCGCGCCGAGCGCCTCCTGGGCATGGCCCTGGGCGGGGTGCAGGGCGGCACCTTCCACTCCTTCTGCTTCTCCACGCTCAGGCGCTACCCGCAGCTGGCGGGCGCGGGCGGGGTGAGCGTCATGGACCGCTCCGACGCCGAGGACGTCATGGGCCAGGTGCTGGGCCAGCTGGGCGCGGGCAAGGGCGACAAGAGCTTCCCCAAGAAGGGCTTCGTGCTGGAGCTTCTGAGCAAGGCCCGCAACAAGGAGCTGACCGTCCACGACGTGCTCTCCCGCGAGGCCTACCAGCTCCTGCCCCACGCCGCCACGCTGGAGGAGGTGGGCGACGTCTACCAGGAGTACAAGCAGAGCCACGGCCTGCTGGACTACGACGACATGCTCTTCACCCTGGAGCGGGTGCTCCTGGAGAACCCGGAGATGCTCGAGGCCATGCGCCGCCGCCACCGCTACATCATGGTGGACGAATACCAGGACACCAACCTGGTGCAGGCCCGGCTGGTGCGCCTGCTGGCGGGCGACGCGGGCAACGTGATGGCCGTGGGCGACGACGCCCAGTCCATCTACGCCTTCCGGGGCGCCAACGTGGAGAACATCCTGAGCTTCCCGCGCATCTACGAGGGCACGAAGCTGATCCGCCTGGAGCAGAACTACCGCTCCACCCAGCCCATCCTGGACCTGACCAACGCCGTGCTGCGCCAGGCCAAGGACCGCTTCGACAAGAACCTCTTCTCCGAACGCCTGGACGGGCCGCGCCCCGAACTCATCAAGGCCTACTCCGACCAGACCCAGGCCCGCCTGGTGGTGGAGAAGATCCGTGAGCTGAAACGCCGCTACATGCCCTGCGAGATCGCGGTGCTCTTCCGCGCGGGGTACCAGTCCTACTCGCTGGAAATCGGGTTGAACAAGGAGGGCATCGCCTTCCAGAAATTCGGCGGGCTGCGCTTCTCCGAGGCGGCCCACGTCAAGGACGCGGTGGCCTTCCTGCGCGTGACCCACAACCCCCGCGACGTGGTGGCCTGGAAGCGCGTACTGACCCTGGTGGACAAGGTGGGCGAGAAGACGGCCCTCAAGCTGGCCGCCGCCGTGCGCGACGGCGAGGGCGGCGTGATCGAGAGCCACCGCAAGAAAAACCCCGGCCTGCACGCCCTGTTCGCCTTCCTGGAGGACCTGCGCGCCGAGCCCGGCGGCCCCGAGGCCATGCTGGAGCGCGCCGTGGCCTTCTACACGCCCACGCTCATGCACCTGCACCCCGAGGACTACCCGCGCCGCCTGCACGGCCTGGAGCAGCTGGGCCAGATCGCCCGGAACTACGCCCACCTGGAGCCCTTCCTGGCCGACCTGGCCCTGGAGAACCCCGAGGAGGAGCGCAAGGGCGTGCGGGAAGACGCCGTGGTGCTCTCCACCGTGCACTCGGCCAAGGGCCTGGAGTGGCCCGCCGTGATCCTCATCGACCTGGTGGACGACCGCTTCCCCTCCCGCCACGCCCTGGCCCGCCCGGAGGACCTGGAGGAGGAGCGCCGCCTGCTCTACGTGGCCTGCACCCGCGCCAAGGACGAGCTGAGCCTGTTCGTGCCCGGCACCGTGTTCAACCGGGGCGGGGGCGGCTCCCAGCCGGCCATGCCCAGCCTGTTCATCCGGGAGCTGCCGCGCGAGCTGTACAGCGAGAAACGCGAGACCTTCTCCGGCGGGCTGGCCGACGCCTCGGCCAGGGTCGAATCCCTGGCCCCCATGAGCCACCGCCCGTCCGGGCATCCCGCGCCCACGCTGGCCCCGGCGCAGGCTCCCATGGCCAACCCGGGCGGGGCATCCGGGCCGTCGCCCTTCGCCTCCTCCTCGGACGGCCCCCTGGGCTTCTGCCGCCACAAAATCTTCGGCCGGGGCAAGATCGTGGCCCGCCTGGACGGCGGCAAGTGCCGGGTGAACTTCCCCGGCTTCGGCCTCAAGGTCATCCTCTCCGATTACCTGGAGCTTGAAACATGAGCGTGCGGGTCAGGCTTTTCCTGCTGCTGCTGGCGCTGACCGTGGTGCCCATGCTGCTCCTTCGCCTCAACGGGCGGGTGGCAATGCAGACCTTGGCCGACCAGCTGACCACCAACGCCGCGGGCCTGCTGGTGGCCAAAGCCAAGGAGCAGATGCTGCTGCTCGTGCAGGACCACGCCCATCTCTGGCAGAAGGAGGGCCAACTTCTGCAGCAGACCCTGCGCCTCCAGGCCAGGGCCGTGGAGGACGCCCTGGCGGCCAACCGCAACTCGGACCTGGCCGAGGCCTACCGCAATTTCACCCCTCCGGGGGACACCCCGCTGCGCGGCCAGATCACCGTGCTGGAGGACGGCCGGATAGTGGTCTCCAGCGAGAGCGCGCGCATGCCCCACTCCTTCGACGGCCGCCAGACGGTCTGGTACCGCCAGGCCCTGACCGGGCAAGGCATCATCTGGACCGCCCCCGTCATCGACCCGGGCACGCGGCGCGTGGGCATCACCCTCTCCACGGCCATCAGGGACGCCTCGGGCCGCGTGGTGGGCGTCACGGCGCTCACGGCGCCCTTCTCCATCGGCGGGTTCAGCCGGGAGCACGTACGCTCCATCTCGGAGCGCTCCAAGACCTTCCTGGTGGATTATGACCCTCCTGACACGTCGGGCAAGGGATTCTCCGTCATCGGCGAGTCCGACCCCGCCCCCGAGGAGCCCGGCCGGCCGGCCGGCCAGGGCATGATGCACGGCATGGGCCACGGCCAGGGGATGCTCGGGCTCTCCGCCCCGCGCTGGCTCACGCCGGACGACCCCATCGACATGTCCCTGATCAGGACCGACCTCAAGCGCGGGGAGAGCGGCGTGCGCCAGGCCGAGATCGACGGCAAGGACTACCTCTGGGCCTACGCTCCCACCGGGGTCAAGAATACGGCCCTGGTGCTCGTGGCGCCCAAGAGCGACGCCGCCGCCGAGGCGAAGCGCGCCTCGGAGTTCATCCAGACCAGCTTCAGCGAGCAGCTGCACCTGACCCTGTTCATCCTGCTGGCCGCCCTGCTGGCCGTGGTGGCCGCGTCCTGGTTCGCGGCCCGGGTATTCACCCGGCCCATCATGGCCCTGGCCAAGGCCTGGGAGAAGGTCGCCCACGGCGACTTCAGCGTGCGCGTTGAGCCCGGAGGCGGCGGGGAGATCACCGCCCTGGGCGAGAGTTTCAACAAGATGATCCCCCACCTGGAGGAACACACCCGGCTCAAGCAATCCATGGCCCTGGCCAGGGAGGTGCAGCGCCTGCTGCTGCCCGGCACCCTGCCCCGCGTGGCCGGGCTGGACATGGCCGCCCGCTCCATCCCCTGCGAGGACACCGGCGGAGACTCCTACGACGTCATCCCCCGGGCGCACGGGATGCCCGGACTCACCGCGGCTTTGGTGGGCGACGTCTCCGGCCACGGCCTGGACGCGGCCCTGCTCATGGCCACGGCGCGGGCTCTGGTGCGCATGCGGGTCCGCCAGCCGGGCAACGCGGCCCAGACCGTCACGGACGTCTCCGCCCTGCTCGCCCAGGACACCTACGGCAGCGGCCGGTTCATGACCATGTTCTACATCGAGCTCGACGCGCGCTCCCGGCGCATGGTCTGGGTACGCGCGGGGCACGACCCGGCCATCCTCTACAGGGCCGGGGAGGACGTCTTCGACGAACTGCACGGTCAGGGCGTACCCCTGGGCGTACTGGAGAAGCTCACCTTCACCCAATCCGAGCAGGCCTGGCCCGACCCGGGCGACGTGCTGCTCATCGGCTCCGACGGCATCTGGGAGGCGCGCGGGCCTGACGGAACCATGTTCGGCAAGCAGCGCGTGCGCGAGGTCATGCGCGCCAACGCCTCCCTCCCTGCGGCCGCGATCATGGAGGCCGTGCTGGAGGAGCTGCGCGCCTTCCAGGGCGACGTGCCCTCCGCCGACGACGTGACCCTGCTGGTCATCAAACCACTCAAATCGGAGCGAACCGCATGATCCTCCCCGAGAAGGAAGCCCGTTTCAAGGTCTGCCCCCTGCTGGCCACCCCGGACGGCAAGATGCGCTTCTGCCAGGGCGCACAGTGCATGATGTGGCGCTTCGCCGAGGCCCAGGAGGGCGACGAGAGCGCAGGGTTCTGCGGGCTGGCCTGCGCGCCCGTGGCCACCGCCAAGAAGGCCCAGGCCATGGGCTTCATGGCCTCGGGAGCCAAAAAGGAGCCGGAGAACCCCTTCGGTTAAGCCCGGCTTTGACACATTGCCGGGCTCGGGGTATGTGCACCCCGCCCGGAGCAACCACCCAATGCGCGCACTCATCATCGACGACGACCCGGTCAACCGCCTCTACCTGCAAGAGGTCCTTTCATCCTATGCGGATACCGCCTCGGCCGAATCCGGCGAGCTGGGGCTCGAGCTGTTCCGCAAGTCCATGCACACTTCCCGCGCCTTCGACGCCGTGCTGCTCGACGTGCAGATGCCCGGCATGGACGGCCACCAGACCCTGCGCAAGATCCGCGGCATGGAGCGCGACGCGGGCCTCACCCCCGCCGAGGAGTCCACGGTGCTGATGATCTCCGGCTCGGGCGGCAGCCAGGACATCAAGCGCGCCTTCTTCCAGGGCGGGGCGCTCAGCTATCTGACCAAGCCCGTGGACCCGGACCAGCTCATTGACGAGTTGCGCAAGCTCGGCCTCATCGTTTAATCTGCCTCAGCCCCCACTCCGCTCCGCTGGAGGTCCTTATGCGCGCCCGCTCCCTGGCCGTGCTTATCGTGCTGCTTCTTGTCCCGGCGCTCTCCGCCCGCGACGACGCCCTGCCCGAAGGCTTCGTGCGCCTGCGCGCCGTGGCCCCCGGCATCCCGCAGGACATCCGATACCACGGCTCCCACAACTTTCTCGGCCGTCCCGTGGCCGGCTACGAGGCCCCGGAGTGCATCCTGAGCAAGAGGGCCGCCGACGCTCTCAAGGCCGTGGCCGACGAACTGGCCGCCACCGGCCAGGGCGTGCTCGTGTACGACTGCTACCGCCCGCAGCGCGCCGTGGAGGACTTCGTGGCCTGGAGCAAGCTGCCCGCGGACCAGAAGACCAAGGGCGAGTTCTACCCCAACGTGGACAAGAAGGATTTCTTCAAGCTGGGCTACGTGGCCGAGAAGTCCGGCCATTCACGCGGCTCCACCGTGGACCTGACCATCACCCCCCTGCCCGTCCCTTCACCCGGGGCCTACACGCCGGGCCAGCCGCTCACGCCCTGCACCGCGCCCTACGGCCAGCGCTACAACGACGGCGGCATCGACATGGGCACAGGCTACGACTGCATGGACGAGAAATCCCACCCCCTGACCGGCGACGTGCCCGCCGGGGCCAAGGCCAACAGGCTCAGGCTGCGCGAACTGATGGTGAAGCACGGCTTCTCGCCCTACGATTACGAGTGGTGGCACTTCACCCTGAAGGACGAACCGTTCCCCAAGACCTATTTCGACTTCCCGGTGACGGCCGGGAACCCGTAAGGCGGCGGTTTTGACAGGCATGGGCATGCCTTCCAAAACCAGAACCAATTTTTGTTGGTAGGTCCCGCGCCCTCAAAGACGGTGTTCGCGGGTATCGCCCGAGAAGCGGCGCGGCTCCAACGGCTGGCCGGTGCGGGCCAGGGCCGGGGACGACGGCACGGACCGTCTGTCTCGTCGGGATGACGGGGCCGCTACGACGTTTTTCCGGCTTCGACGCAGCCAGGAGGTTTCCATGATCCCTAGCCGCAGGTTCTCCATCAGGCCGGGCGTTGGCCATTTTCTTCTGGTGCTGCTGGCGCTGGCCCTACTGGCCTTGGGCGGCCTTGCTCCCCAGGCCAGGGCCGCTGAAAGCGCCCTGCCGCCCGATACGGCGGCCTTCCTGGGGTCTCTGGTGGGGAAATACCCCGATTCCCGCATCTTAAGCGACCCGCGCCTGAAGCCCCTGCTCGTGGCCACCCTCGGCCCGCGCCGCTTCGCCCAGCTGGTGCGGGGCTGGGGCAACAGGATCAACGACGTGGTGGTCTCGCCCATCGAGAAGCAGCAGGACGCCATAGTGATCACGGCCTGCAAGCCGCACGACTGCCTGGGGTTCAACGCCACCATCTACGTGAGCCTCAAGGACGGAAGCGTGCAGGCCTGCTGGCGCGCCGAGGCCGGGGAGCCTGCCTTCGACCAGTGGCTCACCCCCGGCGGGGCCAAGGCCCTGGAGGACGGGGCCTGCACATCCGCCCGGCGGGAGCGGCAGAACATCTAGCCGGGCCAACGCAGCGGCATCCTTGTGTTTGCGTTTTTTCGCAAAACCCGCTTGACAACTTTCGCCGGGGGGGCGTACCCATATCGCCCATGCAGACCCCCAACTTTGCCGCTGGCTTCTTTAACTGGTTTTACTTTTGGTTTAGCCGCGCCAGCGGTTCGGGGAGAGGTGCACGGTAACGCAAGTCAACCACACCACACCGAGGGCCGCTGGCAAAAAGCCGGCGGCCCTTTTGTTTTATCCAGAGTCCGCCGGGTGAAGGCGGAGATCGGTGCAAAACCGGAGGGAAAGGACAATGCTCATCGGAAAAGCCGTACGTCTGGAACGCATCTTCAACCGTAACAACAACCGCACCATCATCGTCCCCATGGACCACGGCGTCACCGTGGGCCCCATCGAGGGTCTCATCGACATGCGCGAGACCATCAACCAGGTGGCCGAGGGCGGCGCCAACGCGGTCCTGATGCACAAAGGCCTGGTGCGCTGCTCCCACCGCGGGCGCGGCCGCGACGTCGGCCTGATCATCCATCTTTCCGCCTCCACCACCATCTCCCCCTTCCCCAACGCCAAGACCCTGGTGGGCACCGTGGAGGACGCGCTGAAGCTCGGCGCGGACGCCGTGTCCCTGCACATCAACCTGGGCGACGAGACCGAGCGCCACATGCTGGAGGACTTCGGGCACATCAGCTCTTCCGCCTCCGAGTGGGGCGTGCCGGTGCTGGCCATGGTCTACGCGCGCGGCCCCAAGGTGAAGAACGAGTACGACCCCGGCGTGGTGGCCCACTGCGCCCGCGTCGGCCTGGAGCTGGGCGCGGACGTGGTCAAGGTGCCCTACACCGGCGACGTGGAGACCTTCGCCCAGGTCTGCGACGCCTGCTGCATCCCGGTGGTCATCGCGGGCGGCCCCAAGCTCTCCGACGTGCGCGACCTGGTGACCATGGCCCACGACTCCGTGCAGGCGGGCGGCTCCGGCCTGTCCATCGGCCGCAACATCTTCCAGTACGCCCAGCCCGCGCGCCTGGTGCAGGCCCTGCACGGCGTGGTGCACCTGAACTGGGAAGTGGAACAGGCCATGGAACTCCTTAAGGACTAGCAGCCTGTTGAAAAATTCCCGCTGGCTGCGCTGCTTCAAAAAAGTCAAACCCTCACGTATGCCTGATACGCTTCGGCCTTGACTTTTTCTTGCGCCTTGCCAGCGAGCTTTTTGAACAGGCTGAATACATCGATTCAGCTACGGGCTGCTAGGAGACGAAATTAATGAAATCCGTTTGGTTTTCCGCTCTGCCTTTCGACAAGACCCTGGTCACCCTGGCCCTGGAGTCCGGCGTTGACGCCATCGTGACCGACGCCGCCCACGCCGACGACGTGCGCGCCCTGGGCCGCGTGGAGGTGCTCACCCCCGAGGACGTCATCTACGTGACGCTCAACTCCAAGGCCGACGAGGACACGGCCATCGCCGCGCTCAAGTCCGGCGGCAAGTCCGTGCTCAAGCTCGGCTGGGAGATCATCCCCGTGGAGAACATCCTGGCCCAGTCCGAGGGCCTGGGCGTGGAGGTCGCCAGCGCGGACCAGGCGCGCCTGGCCGCCGGCATCCTGGAGCGCGGCGTGGACGTGGTGGTGGTGCTGCCCGAGGCGGCCACGGAGCTCAAGAAGATCGTGGCCGACGTCAAGCTCTCCCAGGGCTGCGCCCGCCTGGCCAAGGCCGTGGTCACGGCCATCAAGCCCGCGGGGCTCGGCCACCGGGTCTGCGTGGACACCATGAGCATGTTCAAGAAGGGCCAGGGCATGCTCATCGGCAACTCCAGCGCCTTCACCTTCCTGGTGCACGCCGAGACCGAGTCCAACCCCTACGTGGCCGCGCGGCCCTTCCGCGTGAACGCCGGGGCCGTGCACGCCTACGCCATCATGCCCGGCGACAAGACCAACTACCTGGAGGAGCTCTCCTCCGGGGACGAGGTGCTGGTGGTGGGCGCGGACGGCGCCACCTCCCTGGCCACCATCGGCCGGGTCAAGGTGGAGGTGCGGCCCATGCTCCAGATCACGGCCCGCTGCGGCGACGCCGAGGGCACCGTGTTCCTGCAGAACGCCGAGACCATCCGGCTCACCCGCCCCGGCGGCGAGCCCGTGAGCGTGGTCAGCCTCAAGGAGGGCGACGAGATCCTCTGCAGCACGGACCAGGCGGGACGCCACTTCGGCATGCGCATCTGCGAAGAGATCAAGGAGGGCTAGGATGACGCTCGAGACGGACGATCCCGCGCGCGACGCCCCCCTGGACCACATCCGCGAGGCCATCGACGCGGCGGACAAGCAGCTCCTGGAACTGCTCAACAAGCGCGCGGCCTACTCCCTTGAGGTGGGGCGGCTCAAGGCGGGCAGCAACGAGCCCGTGTTCAAGCCCTTCCGCGAGAAGGAGGTGCTGGAGAAGCTGACCCGCGCCAACCCCGGGCCACTGCCCAACGAGCACCTGCGCGCCATCTACCGCGAGATCCTCTCCAGTTCGCGCAGACTGCAGCGCACCCAGAAGGTGGCCTACCTGGGGCCGGAGGGCACGTTCTCCTTCTTCGCGGCGTCGAGCTACCTGGGGGCCAGCGCGGACTTCCATCCCTGCGCGGGCATCGACGAGGTGTTCGAGGCCGTGAGCCTGCGCGACGCTGAGCTGGGCGTGATCCCGCTGGAGAACTCGCTGCAGGGCACCGTGGGCCAGAGCCTGGACATGTTCCTGCGCCACGACGTGTACATCCAGGCCGAGATGTATTGCAAAATCAGCCACTCCCTGCTCTCCAAGGGCACGGACATCTCGCGCATCGAGGAGGTCTACTCCCACCCGCAGCCCCTGGCCCAGTGCGGGGCCTGGCTCAAGGCCCACCTGCCCCTGGCCCGGGTGATCCCCACGGAGTCCACGGCGGCGGCGGCCCGGCGCGTGGTCTACAACCCCAAGGCGGCGGCCATCGGGCACGTGAAGCTCTCCGAGATGCTTGGGCTCAACGTGCTGGCCACCCGCATCGAGGACCTGCCCGACAACTGGACCCGCTTCCTGGTGATCGGGCCAAGCGAAACCAAAACCGGCAGCCGCGACAAGACCTCCATCCTGTTCACCCTGCCGGACAAGCCGGGCGCGCTCTCGGCCGTGCTCTCCCGCCTGGCTAGCGAGGGCATCAACATGACCAAGCTGGAGTCGCGCCCGCTGCGCGGCGAAAAGTGGAAATACGTCTTCTTCGCGGACCTCCAGTGCGACCTGGGCGGCGAGGAGTTCCAGGCCGTGGTGGCCGAACTGCGCCACGAGCTGCACTCCCTGCGCATCCTGGGCAGCTACCCCACGGGCCCGCACCTGGACGTTTCCGGCTCCGCCGTGGTGGAGAGGGGATAACAATGGCTGACACAATCGACATCCAGGCCCCGGCGTCCAAGTCGGTCTCGCACCGGGCCATGATCTGCGCGGCCCTGGCCAGGGGGACATCCCAGGTCAGCCACGCCCTGGAATCCGACGACCTTATCCGCACCCGGCAGTGCCTGGAGGCGGCCGGGGCCAGGTTCGAGAAGACCGCCGAAGGATGGAGCGTCACCGGCGTGGGCGGCCAGCCCAAGGGCGGCGCGCTCTCCCCGGCTGACTGCAACGTGGGCGAGTCCGGCACCACCTGCCGTCTGCTCACGGCCGTGCTGGCCGCCGGGCGGGGCATGTTCCTGGTGCACGGCGAGGGGAGGATGCACTCCCGGCCCATCGGGCAGCTCACCGGGGCGCTGGTTCCGCTGGGACCCCGCTTCGAGTGGCAGGGGCAGGCCGGATACCCGCCCTTCGTCATCCGCACCGAGGGCCTCTCCGGCGGCGAGACCGCCATCGCCCTGGACGAGTCCAGCCAGTACCTCTCGGGCATCCTGCTGGCCGCGCCCCTGGCGGCCGGGCCGCTCACCGTGGGCGTTGCTGGCGAGAAGGTGGTCTCCTGGCCGTACGTGTCGCTCACGCTCATGGCCATGGCCGACTTCGGAGCCGACGTGGAGGTCAAGACCCTGGAAGGCGACGAGTGGGTCTCCACCGCCTTCACGGACGTGACCAGCGTGACCCCGGGGCGCATCCGCTTCGAGGTCAGGCCCGGGCAGTACCGCGCTAGGCCCTACGTGGTGGAGGCCGACTGGTCCAACGCCTCGTACTTCCTCGCTGCCGGAGCCGTGGGGCCGCGCCCGGTGCGCGTGATCGGGCTGCGCCGCGACTCGCTGCAGGGCGACCGCGCCATCCTGGACATCCTTGAGCGCATGGGCGCAAGCATCGCCTGGGGCGAATCCGGCGTCACCGTGAGCCCCCGGGGCCTGCGCGGCGTGGAGCTGGACATGGGCTCCTGCCCGGACCTGGTGCCCACGGTCTGCGCCGTGGCCGCGAGGGCCACCGGCAGCACCACCATCCGCAACGTGGCGCACCTGCGCATCAAGGAATCCGACCGGTTGGCCGCCTGCGCCCAGGAGCTGCGCAAGGCCGGGGCCACGGTGGAGACCTTCGCCGACGGCCTGACCGTGACCCCGGGGCCCTCCCCGGCCGGGCGCACCATCGAGTTCAGCACCTACGACGACCACCGCATGGCCATGAGCATGTCGCTCTTCGAGCTGGCGGGGGTTGAGGTGCGCCTGGACAACCCCGGCTGCGTGGCCAAGAGCTTCCCCGGGTTCTTCGAGCAGTGGGGGCGCACGCGTTGAGCACCGCGCAAGCCATTCGCACGCTCACCGTGGTGGGGGCCAAGGGCAAGATGGGCCGCATGATCGTGGCCCGCTGCCGCAAGGAAGGCCTGGCCTGCCACGAACTGGACCAGCCCCTGGACGAGGCCGAAGCGCGGCGCGTGCTGCCCCGCTCCGACCTGGCGCTCTTGTGCGTGCCAGCCCAGGCGCTCTCCGAGGTGCTGGTCCGGCTGGTGCCCATGATCCCCAAGGGGACCATCGTGGCGGACATCTGCTCCGTGAAGGTGCGCCCCCTGGACGAAATGCTGGCCCTGCACCAGGGGCCGGTGGTGGGCACGCACCCGCTCTTCGGGCCGGTGCCCCCCGAAGGGGAGGAGCTGCGCGTGGCCGTGTGCCCCGGCAGGGGCGACGAGGCCTGCCGCCAGGCCACGGAACTGATGGCCCGGCTGGGCTTCGCGCCCTTCAACGCCGACGCCCACGACCACGACCGGGCCATGGCCTACGTGCAGGGGCTCAACTTCGTGACCACGGTGGCCTACCTGGCCTCCCAGGCCAACCACGAGGAGTTCGCCCGCTATTTGACGCCGTCGTTCATGCGGCGGCTGGAGTCGGCCAGGAAGCTGATCCTGGAGGACGCGGGGCTGTTCCGGCTGCTGTTCGAGGCCAACCCCTACAGCCTGGAGGCCGTGCGGTCATACAGGAACTACCTGAACGTGGCCGCGGGCGGCGACCTGGAGCTGCTGGTGGAGCGGGCCAAGGGCTGGTGGCCGGAGGGCGGCAGGCCGGGCGGGGCGAAAGGGTTTTCGCGGGGGAAGAAATAAGGGTTTCTTTTTCATAACGGCCCGTGGTGCCCCTCCGGCAGCCGCACCCGTGCCATATATTTGAAGAATATGACCCGGGCGCGGCTGCCGGAGGGGCACCACGGACCCAGGCCGCACGGTTGGATGCCGCCCAATGATCGCTCTGGTCGTGAACGGCAGGCACTGCGGTGGTCAGCCCGCACGGTTGGATGCGAGTCAGAAAGAATCCAACCGCAGGTGATTGAAAACGCGGTGACGCGCCGGTGCCCGGCCCTGTCCCGCGAGGAAGGTGAAAGGCCATTTTCTTCAAATATATGGCATTTCACCAACGAGCGGGACAGGGCCGGGCACAGCCTCGAAACGATAGGACCATCCCATACCGTGGGATTCCAAAGGGAGGAACTCCCTTTGGCCGCCGGAGGCCTTCCCCGGCACGCTTGGACGACATAAAACGAAACGACGCAACGACTACGACAAGGACGCGCCATGATCGAGCTCCTGCAAGAAGCAAAGTGGCTGCCCGCCGACGTGCAGACCCCCATCAGCCTGTACCTTGGGCTTGTGGGCGACAGGCCGGGCATACTCTTCGAGTCCGCCGAAGTGGACGGCCGCCTGGGCCGCTACTCGATCCTGGCCTGGGATTTCCGCCTCACGGCCCAATGCCAGGAGGGCAAGCTCCTGCTCACCACCCGGGACGACCGCCTGAAGCCCCTGGAGGACCTGAACGGCCTGCCCTTCCTGGACGGCGTGCGCCAGCTCATGGCCGCCCTCACCGTCACGCCGCCCGACGGTTTCGAGGACCTCCCGGCCATCACCCGGGGCCTCTACGGCTACTTCGGCTACGCTTCGGCCGCGCTGTTCACGCCCAAGCTGGCCAAGGTCATCCCGCCCAAGGACATGGACGTGACCCTGGTGCTGCCCGGCCACGTGGTGCTCTTCGACCACCTGCGCCACCGCTGCTGCCTGCTGACCCTGGGCGGCGGCATGCGCCCCAAGCTGGACACCACCAACGTGCTGCGCACCATGGACAAGCCCGAAATGGGCGCGGTGCTGCACCACCCGGGCGAGCAGCCCTTCCTGGAGAACGTGCGCAAGGCCAAGGAGATGATCCGCCAGGGCGAGTGCATCCAGGTGGTGCTCTCCAACCGCTTCCACGCGCCCTTCAACGGCGACCCCTTCGCGGTGTACCGCAGGCTCAGGCAGGTGAACCCCTCGCCTTACATGTTCTTCGTGCGCCTGCCGAGGCTCACGCTGGTGGGCTCCTCCCCCGAGTTCCTGGTGCGCTGCGTGGACGGCAAACTGACCACCGCGCCCATCGCCGGCACGCGCCCGCGCGGCAAGGACGAGGCCCAGGACGAACAGTTCGCGCAGGACCTGCTGGCCGACCCCAAGGAGCGCGCCGAGCACGTGATGCTGGTGGACCTGGGCCGCAACGACCTGGGGCGCATCGCCACCCCGGGCAGCGTGCGCGTTGAGAAATTCATGCAGGTGGAGCGGTTCTCGCACGTTTTGCACCTGACCTCCTACGTGACGGCCAAGCTCAAGGAGGGCCTGGACGCCCTGGACGTGATCGGCTCCGTGTTCCCGGCGGGCACGGTGAGCGGTGCGCCCAAGGTGCGGGCCATGGAGATCATCGCGGAGCTGGAGACCATCCACCGGGGCCCCTACGCCGGGGCCATCGGCTGGCTCGGCCTGGACAAGGGCCGCGTGGACCTGGACACCGGCATCCTCATCCGCTCCATGTGGTTCAAGGACGGCATGGTCCACTGGCAGACCGGCGCGGGCATCGTCTACGACTCGATCCCCGAGATGGAATGGAAGGAAGTGCACAACAAGGCCCGGGTGCTCGCGGAAGTGCTTGCAAAGCAGGAGGAAGGCGATGTTTTTGCTCGTAGATAACTTCGACTCGTTCACCTTCAATCTGGTGCAGTACTTCCAGCAGCTCGGGCTGGCCCCCGTGGTCAAGACCAACGACGACCCGGAGATCATCGAGCTGGCCAAGTCCGGCAAGGTGGAGCGCTGCTGCATCTCCCCCGGCCCCAGCAGGCCGGAGAACGCCGGGCTGTGCCTGGAGTTCCTGGAGCACCTGCCCAAGAAGACGCCGCTGCTTGGCGTGTGCCTGGGGCACCAGATCCTGGGGCACTACGCGGGCGCGCCCGTGGTTGTGGCGGACAGGATCATGCACGGCAAGACCAGCCAGGTGACCCACCGGGAGACGGGGCTCTTCGAGGGCGTGCCCAACCCCATGGAGGTCTGCCGGTACCACTCGCTGCTCGTTCTGGCGCACAAGGCCCCGGAGAAGCTGGAGATCACCGCCTGGACCGACGAGAACGAGGTCATGGGGCTCAGGTGGAAGGATCGCCCCTGGGTGGGGGTGCAGTTCCACCCTGAGAGCGTGCTCACGCCGGACGGCATGAAGCTGCTCAAGAATTTCCCGGAGAAGATCGCCTAGCGCGAAGCAGCCATGCCGCTTTCCATCCGCAACCTCTCCAACGGCGACAAGGCCGAGAGCGAAACCACCCTGTGGAAGTACCTGACGTTCGAGAAGTTCCTCGACTTCCTGCTCATGAAGCGTCTGTACTTCCGCCGCGTGGACAAGCTGCACGACCCCTACGAGTGTCTGATGCCCCCGGGCATGTACGCCACCGCCAGGGACGAGGCGAGCCCGGAGAGCTGGAAGCGTTTCCTGAAGCGCCACGACGACTACATCAACAACGAGCGCTCCAAGGTGTTCGTGAACTCCTGGCACGTGAGCGAGCACGAGTCCGAGGCCATGTGGAAGCTCTTCGGCGGCAGCGGCCACTCCATCGCCGTGCAGACCACCTTCGGGGCGCTGGTGAGCGAGCTTGCGCCCCACGACCTCACCGCGGGCAAGGTGCTCTACAAGGACGTGGCCCAGGACGACTGCCAGATCAGCGACATCTACGACTTCTCCCTGCTCAAGCGCAGGCCCTTCGAGCACGAGAAGGAGTTCCGGCTGATCTACATCAACGACAGCGGCGAACAGAACCCCAGGCTTCTGGACGCCGCCGGCCTGCACATAAACGTGGAACCGGCGCACATCATCGAGAGCATCTACGTCTCGCCCCTCTCCGAGCCCTGGCAGTACGAACTGTCGCTCTCCATCATCAAGCGGGAGGGTCTTTCGGACAGGGTCAGCAGGTCGACGCTGTTCAACTGTCCGGTGATGAGCAAGTAGCCCGGGTTGAACCGGCGTGAAGAGGCGGCCGCAGCGGACGCGGCCGAAACGATAGAGAAGAAGGAGCCCGCGATGGAAGTCCTCGAACATCTGGCCATAGGCAAGAACCTGACCGAAGAACAGGCGCTGACCTCGTTCCGCGCCATGTACAAGGGCGAGATGCCCGCCTCCTGCGTGGGCGCGTTCCTCATGGGCCTCAAGACCAAGGGCGAGACCGGGCTTGAGATCGCCTGCGGCGTCAAGGCCGCCCTGGAGGAGGCCCGCCTGGTGCCCGGCCTCGAGGGCGACCGCATAGACACCTGCGGCACCGGCGGCGACAACACCTGCTCCTTCAACTGCTCCACCGCCGTGGCCATGTACCTGGCCGCGCTGGGGCACAAGGTGGTCAAGCACGGCAACCGCTCCGTGTCCTCCACCTGCGGCTCGGCCGACGTGCTGGAGTCGCTGGGCGTTGGCCTCACCGTTGAGCCCGACGCCGTGGCCGACGCCCTGGCCCAGCGCAACTTCGTGTTCCTGTTCGCGCCCAACTTCCACCCGGCCTTCAAGCGCATCATGCCCATCCGTAAGGAGTTGGGCGCGCGCACCCTCTTCAACCTCATGGGCCCTCTGCTCAACCCCGCCCGCCCCACGCACCAGCTGCTGGGCGTGCCCACGGCCTCCTTCGTGCCGCTCATCGCGGAGGCGCTCTCGCTCACGGGCGTGCGCAACGCCGCAGTGGTGCACGGCGCGGGCGGCTTCGACGAGCTTTCGCCCTTCGGCCCGGCTGAGGTCTGCTGGGTGCGCGACGGCTGGATGCGCCGCGACCGCATCGAGCCCGAGGACTACGGCATCCCGCGCCACAAGCTCTCCGATGTTGCCGTGGCCAGCAAGGACGAAGCCGTGGCCGTGCTCATCGAGCTGATCCAGGGCGACGGTCCCCAGGCCATGAAGGACATGCTGGCCCTGAACCTGGGCACCGCCCTGCACCTGCTGGAGCCCGGCCTGTCGCTCAAGCAGGGCATCGACAAGGCCCGCGACGCCATCGCCTCCCGCGCGGCCTCCAGCTTCTGGAGCCAGCTGACCAATGCTTAACCGATTCCGCGAAGCCAAGCAGGCCGAGATCGAGCGCCTCGTCAAGCTGGAGGACGAGGGCTTGATGCCCCCGCCCTTCGAGGGCGAACGCCCGGACTTCATCCGCGCCCTGTGGGAGAACGGCCCCGGTGCGGTGATCGCCGAATACAAGCGGGCCTCGCCCTCGCGCGGGGAGATCAACATGGGCCTCACGCCCGAGCAGGCGGCCGAGTCCTACAGGAAGGCCGGGGCCGCGGCCATGTCCGTGCTCACGGAGGAGGCCTACTTCAAGGGCAGCCTGGAGTACCTGACGCGCATGGCCGGTGCGGGCCTGCCCCTGCTCCGCAAGGACTTCATCCTGCACCCCGTGCAGGTGATCCACACGGCCTCCACCCCTGCCTCGGCCCTGCTGCTCATCGCGCGCATGAGCGAGGCTGACGAGCTGCGCGCCATGCTGGGCCTGGCCGAAGCCTTCGGGCTGGCCTGTGTGGTGGAGGTGTTCGACGAGGCCGACCTTGACAAGGTGGAGCCCCTGGAGCCCGAGATCATCCAGGTGAATAACCGCGACCTGGACAAGCTGACCACGGATTTCGCCGTGTCCGAGCGGCTGGCCGCGCGCAAGCAGGAAGGCCAGATCTGGATCAGCGCCAGCGGGATAAAGACGCGCGCGGACGTGGAGCGAATGGCCGCGCTGGGCTACGACGCCGTTCTGGTGGGCACCTCGCTCATGAGCGGGGAGGACCCGGGGGCGGCCCTGGCCGGGCTGACGGGAAGAAGGTAGAGCCGGAGCGACGGAAGAAGGGGGCGCTGCCCCCTGGCCCCCGCCGGGGGGATGATCCCCCCGGACCCCGCAATGGTAAAGAATTTATTGGTTTGTAGTCTCCGCCTGGGGCGCCCACCGCGCGCAGACGCCCGATATATTTGAATAATATCTGTCATCGGCGCGCGGCGGACGCCCCAGGCGGAGACGGACCGGACAATCGCGGCAAGTTGAAAGCAGGGCCATCGAGAGTGCAGCGAAGTGCCGCTTGTGAACGCGAAGCTGAATGGGATTCCAAAGGGAGGAACTCCCTTTGGCGGGGTCCAGGGGCGGCGCCCCTGGCCGCCGGAGGCCACCCCCTCCACGAAAGGATTCAATGTGAGACCGCTGATAAAAGTTTGCGGCATGACCCTGCCCGAGCAGGTGGCCGCCATAGACGCCCTGGGCGCGGACTTCCTGGGCTTCATCTTCGCCGCCAAGAGCCCCCGATGCGTCACGCCCGGCCACGTGGCCTCCATCGCGCGCGGGCGGGCCAGGCGCGTGGGCGTGTTCGTGGAGCAGTCCGCCGCGGAAGTCCTCTCCATCATGGACGAGGCCGGGCTGGACTTCGCCCAGCTCCACGCCGGGCAGGACGAGGCCTTCTGCCGCGAGATCGGCCCGGAGCGCGTCATTCGGGCCTTCTGGCCCCAGCGTCACGCCTCGCTTGCCGAACTCGAAGCCGAGTTGGCCCGCTTCGCGGACTCCTGCGCCATGATGCTCCTGGACGCGGGCGCCTCGGGCGGGGGCCACGGCACAAGCCTGGATTTTTCCGCCCTGGCCGGGCTCAAGGTCCCCCGGCCGTGGCTGCTGGCGGGCGGCCTTTCCCCGCTCAACGCCCAGGAGGCGCTTGAGCTGGCCCGCCCCGCCGGACTGGACATCAATTCCGGGGTCGAGACCGCGCCCGGCGTCAAGGACCTGGACAAGGTTTCGCAAACCATCGACATCGCAGCACGCAGCAAATAGAGGCTACCACCCATGCAGAAAGGTTATTTCGGATCGTTCGGCGGCATGTTCGTGCCGGAGCTGCTCATGCCTCCCCTCCTGGAGATCGAGGAGGCCATGAACACCATCGTGCCCGGCGAGGCTTTCCAGAAAGAATTCAACGCCATGCTGGAGGACTACGTGGGCCGCCCCTCGGCCCTGTACCGCTGCCCCAACCTCTCCAAGAAACTGGGCTTCAACCTCTGGCTCAAGCGCGAGGACCTGAACCACACCGGCGCGCACAAGATCAACAACGCCCTGGGCCAGGGCCTGCTGTGCAGGCACATGGGCAAGAAGGTGCTCCTGGCGGAGACGGGCGCGGGCATGCACGGCGTGGCCACGGCCACGGCGGCGGCCATGCTCGGCCTGGAGTGCGTAGTCTACATGGGCGCCACGGACGTTGTGCGCCAGTCCCACAACGTACGGCGCATGGGCCTGCTGGGCGCGACGGTGGTGCCCATCGAGTCCGGCACCAAGACCCTGAAGGACGCCATCAACGCGGCCCTGCGCCGCTGGATCGCGGACCAGCGCACCACCCACTACTGCTTCGGCACGGCGGCCGGGCCGCACCCCTTCCCCACGCTGGTGCGCATGTTCCAGTCCGTGATCAGCCGGGAGGCCCGGGCACAGATGCTCAAGAAAGCGGGCAAGCTGCCCGACTATGTGGTGGCCTGCGTGGGCGGCGGCTCCAACGCCATCGGCGCCTTCAACGAATTCATCCCCGACGAGGGCGTTCAGCTCATCGGCGTCGAGGCCGCTGGCACCGGCGAGCCGGGCTGCCACCACTCCGCGCCCCTGAATCTTGGCACGCCCGGCGTGCTGCACGGGGCCATGAGCATGCTCCTGCAGACCGAGGACGGCCAGATCGAGCCCTCGCACTCCATCGCCCCCGGCCTGGACTACCCCGGCGTGGGCCCCGAGCACGCCCACCTGCAGGACTGCGGCCGCGCCCGCTACGTCACCGTCAACGACGGCCAGGCGCTGAGCGCCTTCCACACGCTCAGCCGCTCCGAGGGCATCATCCCGGCGCTTGAAAGCTCCCACGCGGTGGCCTGGGCCATCGAGAACGCGGCGGAGATCCCCAAGGGCAGCGACGTGCTGGTCTGCCTCTCCGGACGCGGCGACAAGGACATCGGCATCATCGAGGAGTACGAGGCCAGGAAGGGCTGCTGACCGGGAGCGGTATTTCAGCCGCCCCGCGTTCATGCTACACCCCGCGCAATCCGTAAGGACCGCCAGGGCCGATCACAACCCAGAGTGACGCCCGGACGCCTTCCGCCTCCTCTCCCGGCCCCTGCACCCCGGGGCGCGACGATATTCTTCAAATATATCGGCGTGCCCCGGGGTGCAGGGGCCGGGGGAGGAGGCGGAAGGCCCGAACGAACAGAATCAACCGAAGCCAATCGGAGGCAACCTCATGTCCATCCTCACCGACCGCATCCGCGCCGCCAACGCCTCCGGCCGCAAGGCCGTCATCCCCTACCTGCCGGGCGGGTTCCCGGACCGCGACCGCTTCTGGAAGGAGCTTGCCTCCCTGGATGCGGGCGGGGCCGACGTCATCGAGATCGGCGTGCCCTTCTCCGACCCCGTGGCCGACGGCCCCACCGTGGAGCAGGCCAGCCTGGACTGCCTGGAGCAGGGCGTGACCCTGGCCTGGATACTCAATGAGCTGAGCTGCCGCAAAGGCACCTTCAAGGCCGGGCTGGTGCTCATGGGCTACTACAACCCCTTCCTGCAGTACGGGCTGGAGCGCCTGGCCATGGACTGCGCGGCCGCCGGGGTCTCCGGGCTCATCATCCCGGACCTTCCCCTGGAGGAGGCCGAGCCCGTGGCCGAGATACTGGCCGGCTCCGGCGTGGACATCATCTGCCTGATCGGCTTGAACACCCCGCCCGAGCGGCTGAAAGCCTACGCCAAGGCGGCGCGCGGGTTCGTGTACTTCGTCTCGGTGCTGGGCACCACGGGCGTGCGCGAATCCCTGCCCGAGGAGGTGCTCCAGAAGCTCGACGAGGTGCGCCCCATGTTCAACCTGCCCATCGCCCTGGGCTTCGGCATCTCGCGCCCCGAGCAGGTTGCCCCCTTCGGCGACCGCATCGACGCCGTGGTCATCGGCTCGGCCCTGGTCAAGCATCTGCGCGACGGCGGCTCCGGGGAGGAGTTCATGCGCTGCTGGCGCTGAGGCCCGCAAAGGGGTAAGGGATGCCGCACGTTGGCTGCGGCGAGGATCATGAAGGAAACACTCGGCGCGGCGGGCCTCCCCGCCGCGCCTTCTTTTCGAGGACCGAACGCATGACCTGGGTTCTGTTGATGCTGATCGCGGCCTTCTGCCAGGCCGTGAAGGATCTCTGCCTCAAACGCAGCGTTGCGGGCGTGGACGGCCTGGCCGTGGTCTGGGCCTACTGCCTGACCACCGCGCTCTTCATCGCGCCCTTCGCCCTGCGCGAGGGCATCCCCCAGGTCACGCCCGTGTTCTGGATATCCCTGGCCTGCACCGGGCCGCTGGCCGTGGTCACCTTCCACTTCTACGTGAAATCCCTGGAGCTGTCGGACCTCTCCCTCTCGGCCCCCATGCTCACGGCCACCCCGCTGTTCCTGCTGCTGACCTCGCCGCTGATGCTTGGCGAGTTCCCGGACGTCATGGGCCTGGTGGGCATCCTCACCCTGGTGGCGGGCTCCTACGTGATGAACCTGAGCCGCATGAAGCACGGCGTGTTCGAGCCCTTCAAGGCCCTCGTGCGCGAAAGGGGGCCGCGCTACATGCTGCTGGTGGCCTTCCTGTGGTCAGTTTCGGCCAACATCGACAAGATCGGGCTGCGCAACTCCTCCCCGCTGTTCTGGATCACCTGCGCCTTCGGGTTCACGGCGCTGCTGCTCACGCCCCTGGTCTGGCGCAGGACGCACCGGGGCTTCGCCCAGGTGCTCGAGGCTCCCTGGTACCTGCTTGCAACGGGTCTGCTTGAAGCCGTGACCTGCATCGGCCAGATGCAGGCCCTGACCATGACCATCGTGCCCTACGTGATCGCGGTGAAGCGCATGAGCGCGGTGTTCGCGGTGCTGCTGGGCTGGCTGGTGCTGCGCGAGGGCAGCGTGCGGGAGCGCCTGGCGGGCGCGGCGCTCATGGTGCTGGGGGTTTTTCTCATCGCGTTTTTGGGGTAGGCTGCCGCCATGTCCACTCCCCAGCGCTTCATCCCCCATCTCTCCGAGGACGAATTGGCCGCACGGCAGACCGAGGGCCTGAACTGGACCCTGAACCACGCCTACGCGGGCTGCCCCGCCTACCGCGAGAAGCTCTCCGCCAGCGGATGGCAGCCGGGCCAGGCCCTGACCCTGGACGACCTCTCCGGCCTGCCCCTCACCTCCGTGGAGGACCTGCGCCAGGGCTACCCCCTGCCCCTGCTCTCCGTCCCGCAGGAGCAGGTGGTGCGGGTGCACGCGTCCTCCGGCACCACGGGCAAGCGCAAGGTGCTGGCCTACACCCAGGGCGACATCGACACCTGGAAGCACATGTTCGCCCGCTGCTACGAGCTGGCCGGGCTCACCGCGCTGGACCGCGTGCAGATCGCCGTGGGCTACGGTCTCTGGACCGCCGGGGCGGGCTTCCAGCTGGGCTGCGAACACTTCGGGGCCATGGCCGTGCCGGTCGGCCCCGGCAACATGGAGATCCACCTGCAGCTCCTGGAGGACATGGGCACCACCGTGCTCTGCTCCACCGCCTCCATGGCCCTGCTCATGGCCGAGGAGGTGCACAAGCGCCGCCTGAAGGACAAGATCGCGCTCAGGAAGGCCATCTTCGGGGCCGAGACGCACTCCGACAAGATGCGCGCCCGCATCCACGAGATGCTCGGCGTCCAGGAGAGCTTCGACATCGTGGGCATGACCGAGCTGTACGGCCCCGGCACCGGCCTGGAGTGCTCGGCGCACCACGGCATCCACTACTGGGCGGACCTCTACATCCTCGAAATCCTGGACCCGGAGACGCTCAAGCCCGTGGCCCCGGGAGAGATCGGCGAGATGGTGGTCACCACGCTGCGCAAGGAGGCCGCCCCCCTGATCCGCTACCGCACGCGCGACCTGACCCGCCTCATCCCCGGGGAGTGCCCCTGCGGCGTGACCATGCCGCGCCACGAGCGGCTGCTGGGCCGATCGGACGACATGATCATCTTCCGGGGAGTGAACATCTACCCTGGCCAGATCGCGGCCGTGATCGAACACTTCAAGGAGCTTGGCAGCGAGTTCCGCATCCAGCTCTTCCGCAAGGGCGGCAAGGACCAGATGCTCCTGCAGGTGGAGCGCCGCCCCGAGACCGACCCCACCTACGACCAGAACCTCTCCGACGCCGTGTCGGAGGAGCTGCGCAAGCAGGTGATGGTGCGGGCCTGGGTGGAGGTGATGGGCCAGGGCGAACTGCCGCGCAGCTTCGGCAAGACCAAGCGAGTGGTGGACGACCGCGAGAGCGGTGAGCAGGGGTGAGGTGGGGCAAGACAGGCGATCAGTTGGCAGCCGCGGGCAAACGGACCTCCTCCTGCTCCAGAACCGCCATGAGGGCTTTCTTCCAGGCAGCGTAGGATTCCAGAAAATCCCGGCCTGCGCTGAGGAATCCGAGGTAGTTCTGCCGCTCCTGCAGCGTCCTGAGGTAGGTGTCTACCTGTTCAAAGTATCGAAGCGTCGCAGCGAGATCCTTGCCCGTTGCCATCACCGAATCCTGCATACCTGGGAGGTTCTTATGGCGCGCGGCGAATATGATGTTTGCCACTCGCTGGCCTGACATTATTACAGATACAGCATTAGCCCGAAACAACAGCCCCATTTGCGAGGCATCATAACAGTTGCTTCCTTCCCTCATATCTTGAAATATAACTTTTCTAAATTGATTATTAGCATTTTTTGACAGCGAGTACAATTTTGCTGCCGCATTCATATAGGCCGTGACAGTTTCTCCCTCGGGGCTCATCAAGTATTTATCACTTTTCTTTCCAATCCGACTTACCACGCCTGGAGTAAAATTTTTAAACAGGGCATCAACGTCATTCCAGCGTTTGTGCAAAAGCTCAGCAAAGCCGTCTGGCACAGTATTTTTTTCGACCAACAATTCCATTTCATTCTTCATTTCTTGCTTGATCGCGTCAAGACCAGCGACATCTTTCGCAAAATTATTTGGCTGCTTCAACTCGACATGGGCAGCCGCCATTTCCACAAGAATATTATCCAATGTCACTTCCAACAATTGAATATATAAGCATTGCAAATATAGCAACATTTCCGCAACTATAACCTTACACCCCTTCAACGATTGGGGGTCCCCGCCTTTTGCTGATTTTTCAAGACGATTGATGTCTGCCTTTAAATCAGCTTGGAGCTCCCCAGAGAATAAGAAGAACTCCCTTTTATTGTTTACAAACGCGTCAATTTCATCAATGCCTGGATTGCGCTGTTCCTGACTTGAACACGATGCAACAACAACTGCTAGCAACAATACAACGATACACTGTTGAATTGAACGCATCACTTCTTTCCTTTTCCGTGCACCCTGTGGACGTGAGTCCACAGGGTGCCTAGATTCAACTGAGAGCATTCACTCGATTGATCTTCAGAGGTTACCGTGTGCTCTCATCCTGTTTCGACCAGACCCCTTCGGGAACGGCTCGTGCCACAGGAGAATTTATAGCTTCCGGAGGCAAATCTCTCACTCCGCCGAAAATCGCCTTCCCCATAGTCCACCCTTCTCTCGCAGTAAGGCTCCCCTTATCATATGCTTCAGCAACTCCTATCGCCAAAGGAACAACGGGGTTAACGCGTGGTTTCAAACCACTGGCAAGAATTCCCGTCCTCGGCAACAGCTGGAGTGCCTGGTGCGGCGCAACCAGATAGCTGGTCAAGTACTCCGGCTTTTCGCTCGCGTCTGTACCAGCTATGCCGTCTAGGCGTCCGGTTGACCACGCCTTTACCCCATCTACAAACTGTGGAGTGATTGTTTTGTTCAACTCATGCTCCATAGTCTGCATGATGGAATCACGGTTCTCACCAATGTAGCCCTGGTACCAGTCTCCGGCGGCCTTGATGCCGCGCCCGGCCATACCGCCGTCGGGGCCGATCAGCGGGCCGTCGCCCGGCTCCTGGTGCATCCCCGGCGCACCGGAGGGTGCGGCGTTCAGCTCCGGGTATTGCGGCCCACGGGATTAGGTTCCAGCCAGTATCGCGGCGAGCTTGTCCTTCCTGGCCTGGGTCACGGCCTGGGGAAAAGCCGGAGCCCCCCATGACGGAGCACTGCTCTGGAACGCGCCCGGCGCCGATCCGCCTTGCCCCGCAGGATTGTCATCGGCCGTAGGATACGTGCCTGCCGCCCCCGCGCCGGACACATCGCCGGGATTATCGGCTACAGGAATCACAGGCGCTGGATTTTCCATCATGCCGCCGTTGGTGTCAAAATCATTCTCCCGCATAACACCCCCTGTAAGCTGTACCGACCCCTTGCGCGCAAGAGTGGTTCCGTTCCACCCCACCCGCATGACAGCCCTGCTTCCCGCCAAAACCTGAATGCGGCTCCTCAACGGCGCCGCCGGAAAGCACTCCTTCCGCGATCTCCCGTATCGCGGCATATATTTCCAAAAATTCCAGCACGTCTTCTTCCGCTACCCGCCAGAATGCTCTCTCGGCCTTCTTCGGCCAGCTCTCGGTCATGTCGAACAACATGCCGACCGTGTGCACGAACAACGGATCGTTGCATTCCAGCCAAGCGACCATCCGCCGCGAGAGCGCTTCCCGCACCACCCGTGCTCCCGGCCTCCCGCGATTCTTCATCGAGTTTGCAGCGCCGGGGCGGCGCAAATGCCTGCACGAAGCCAAGTCCGGCTCCAGCAGAAACCTGCCGATGTCCGGTTCATCCAACAGCCCGCAGAGCACGTCGGCATACGTGGGCATGATTCCCGCCGTGTGGCGGCTGTGGTCCTTGCGAACCCGAGGCAACTGGTTCATACTTTCTTCTTATGGTCATCCCGCCAGGGTTGACCCGGCAGTATGCACATCCGTTGCACCCGCGCCACCCACATGGCCGTATATGCCTATTTGTTTTTAAAATATCCGCACGCACCTCGCCTAGAGCGAATTCAAGGAGCCCGGCATGAGCACCCCCACCCCCAATTTTTTCCTCTCCCCACCCCGCATCGTCCACGGCCCCGGTTCGCTCTCCTGCCTCGGCGGCGAGGCCGCGAAGCTCGGGCGCAAGGCACTGATCGTCACCGGGCGGGGTTCGTCGGCCAAGAGCGGCAGCCTGGAGAAGGTCCGCCAGGCCCTGCTGGGCGGCGGATTGGACGTGACGGTGTTCGCGGAAGTGGAGCCGGACCCTTCCGTGGAGACGGTGGAGAAAGGCGTGGCCCTGGCCCGTGAGCGCGGCTGCGACCTGATCGTGGCCCTGGGCGGCGGCAGCCCCCTGGACGCGGGCAAGGCCATCTCGCTCATGCTGGCCAACCCGGGCCGCATCCAGGACTACGAGGCCAGCGCACCGGAGCGCTCCGGCCCGCCCATCGTGGCCATCCCCACCACGGCGGGCACGGGTAGCGAGGTCACGCGGGTGGCCGTGATCACCGACACCGCCGCCAGGAAAAAGTTCCTCGTCTTCGGGAACATGCTGGTGCCCGCCCTGGCCATCCTGGACGCGGAGCTCACCGTCTCCATGCCCCGCAACGTGACGGCGGCCACGGGCATGGACGCCCTGACCCACGCGGTGGAGGCCTATCTCTCCAAGAAGGCCAACCTGCTCACGGACCCGCTGGCCCTGGCCGCCATGAGCACCATCGCCGCCAACCTGCCCGTGGCGCTCGATTACCCGGAGGACCTGGAGGCCCGGCAGGAGATGCTGCTGGGCCAGCTCCAGGCCGGGCTGGCCTTCTCCAACAGCTCGGTGGGGCTGGTGCACTCCATGTCGCGCCCGCTGGGGGCCATGTTCGGCGTGCCGCACGGCGCGGCCAACGCCATGCTGCTGCCCGCCGTGACGGCCTACAACCTGTCGCGCTGCAAGAAGCGGCTGGGAGGGGTGGCGCTGGCCCTGGGCTGCCGCGAGCCTTCGGCCAAGGCCGCGGTGTGGGCGCTCAAGGAGTTGTTCGCGGAGACCGGGCTGCCCGCAAAGCTCTCGGACTACGGGGTCACGGCCGAGGCCATCCCGGCCATGAGCGAGGACGCCCTGGCCGCCGGAAGCTCGCGCCTGAACCCGCGCCAGCCCGAGCTTGCGGATATCGAGGAGATTTACCGTTCGCTGCTCTGAGGCCCGCGCCTCAGCGCACGATGAACGAGAGGGGGAACTGTTCGCTGAACCAGAGCTGGCCGGAGCCGCGCAGCACGAAGCGCACGGCCGTCCTGCGGGAGCTGGTCTCGAAGGATGCCTCGTGGCGGGCCTCCAGAAGCTCCTTGTCGGCGTCATTCTTGGCGTCGCCAGTGTAGCTGAATATCTGCCTGAACGGGCCGCCGTCCTCCGAGACCTCCACGTCGAGGCTGTGGCCCTCCCCGGGGTGGATCACCAGCGAAGCGAAGGCCACGCGAATCCCATTTACCGGCCCGTCCGACTCCAGGGAGAAGGTGACCGTCCCGGCCTTGGCCGTCTCATGCTTGGTGAAGGCGTAGGCCCCGAAATCCGCCAGGGCGTAGACGCCCTCCACGCCCGATACGCGAGCGCTCACCCCGCCGCTGGAGACCGGGTCGTTGCTGGGCTTGGGGTACAGCACGATGGCGCCCGGCAGGGGCGTATGGAATGTGGAGTATCCCGCCTGGCCCGCTTTCTCGTACCCGTTGGCCACGTACCACCAGAACTGGGGGGCCATGGCGGTTCCGCCCGCGATGACGGCGTCGTACTTGCGGGCCGTGATGTCGCGCGCCAGCTGCGAGTCGTGGAACTTCCAGAGCTTGGCCTTCTCGTAGAAGAACAGCTCCAGGGAGTCGAAAAACGTCACCCTGGGCTGCCAGGGCTTGCCCAGCACCGCGCAGCCCGCCTCGGTGTTGAGCAGCACGCGCTGGTATCCGCCCTTCTCGATGAAGGCGTTGATGCCGTCCACCGCGGGGTTTGATTCCCTGGGCAGCGACAGGTTGAACTCGATGGCCGCAAGCCCAGGCGCGCCCATGAACACCGCCGCCAGCAACGCCCAGGCCAGGGGCGAGCCCTTGGGCAGGCAGTCCATCCACCGCCCGGCCAGTCCCCCGGCCAGAACGCAGAGCAGCCCCAGCAGCGCCCAGTAGTAGTTCTCCCCCGCGCCCCAGTGCTTGAGCAGCAGCAGGAGCATGGCGGTCTGCACCAGGGCCAGCCATGCCACCGGGCTCACGCGCCGCAGCCGCGCGTCCCGTCCCAGGGCCGCCGCGAAGGCCAGCAGCAGCCCGGCCGCGCGCAGGCCGAACGTCCTGATGCGCGGCAGCGCGTTGGCCCAGCTCGACACCGACGGCTGGGCGGACATGGCCGCGGGATACAGGAAGCTGTGCGTCAGGTAGCTGCCGTGGGTGGCCAGCATGAGCGCCCCGAACATGGCCGCCCCGGCTGCCCCGGCGGAAAGCCCCAGCACGAGGCAGCGCCCGAACCAGCCGGGCCGCACCAGGAAGAAGCTGACGCACCCCGTCAGGAGCGAGAGCGTCTGCTGCTTGCTGAAGAGGGACAGGGCCAGCAGCAGCCCGGCCAGCGCGGCCTGGCCGCGCCCACCCCTGCCGGTGAAGAACAGGTAGGCTCCCCAGAAGGCCAGCGCCCACGCGAACAGGTCCGACCTGATCCAACGCACGCAGCCTGACAGCGAAGGCTGGCAGAAGAAGGCCAGGGCCATCAGGCCGGCCACCAGCCAGGAGCCGGACTCCCTGCGCGTCCAGAGGAGGATCGTGGCCAGAATGCCCGCCAGGCTCGCACCGTTGACCGCCAGGGCCGCGTGGTACGGGTTCGCTCCCAGGGCGCACAGCGCACCCGCGAGATAGAAATAGAGCGGGGGATAGATGCTCAGCAGCAGTTGGGATTCGCCGATGGGCGGATAGAGGCTCTGCCCGTGGGCCACCATCCAGACCCGCACCACCTGAGCGCCGCTGTTCACGGTGTCCAGGCAGCGGGTGAAGTCGATGTTGGCGTAGGCAATGAGGTTGTAGGCGGCGCCAGCCCCGGCCAGGGCGCAGAGCAGCCCCTGCGCCGAGCGCGCCAGGAGCAGCCCCGCCGGGGGCGTTGCCCCGCCAGCTCCCCGCAGGAACACGGCGGCCAGCAGCAGAGCCGTCGTCAGAACATAGAGCCCGGGCAGCCCGAAGGCCGCCCAGCCCGAGGCCGGGAAATAGGCCGCAGCCCCGGCCGCGAAGCACAGGATGCCCGGAAGTCCCGCTTTGCCGGGCCTGCTCTCCGGAAGAACTGCGTTCATGCGCGGGGCCGGGGCGGGAAGGCAGTCACCGGGGCTCCCTGGTGGTGGTGTCGACGATGTAGAGCGGTCTGCGCTTGGACTCCATGTACATCCGGCCGATGTATTCCCCGAATATGCCGATGGCGATCAGCTGCACGCTGCCCACCGAGAGCACGGCCAGCATGGTGCTGGTCCAGCCCTGCACGGTCCCCCCGCTGAGCCAGCCGATCACGGTGTAGAGGATGCCCAGCAGGCTGGCCACGCCCATGCAGAAGCCCAGCACCGTGGCCATCTTGAGCGGCACCACGGAGAAGGCCGTGATGGCGTCGAAGGCGAAATTGAGCATCTTGCGGAAGGGGTACTTGGTCTCCCCCGCGAAGCGTGAGTCGCGGTCGTACTCGATTGCCGCCTGCCTGAACCCCACCCAGGAGACCATGCCCCGGATGAAGCGGTGCTGCTCCGGCATGGAGTTCAGCGCCTCCAGCACCTTGCGGGTGATGAGCCGGAAGTCGCCCGTGTCGCGCGGGATGTTCACCGAGACCATGCGGTCCAGCAGGCGGTAGAAGGCCTTGGCCGTGGCCTTCTTGAAGTATGTCTCCCCTGAGCGCGAGCGGCGCCTGCCGTAGACCACCTCGCAGCCCTCCTCCACCTTGGCGAGCATTTCGGGCAGCAGCTCGGGCGGGTCCTGCAGGTCGGCGTCGATGATCAGGATCAGGTCCCCCGAGCAGATGTTGAGCCCGGCGGTCAGGGCGATCTGGTGCCCGTAATTGCGGGAGAGGCGCACGCCCAGCACCCGGGGGTCGCGCTCGGCCAGGGCCTGCATGGCCCTCCAGGTGCCGTCGGAGGAGCCGTCGTCCACCAGCACGATCTCGTAGTCCGCCACGGAGCCCGCCACGCTGGCGCAGGCCGCGCCCACCCGGCGGTGCAGTTCGGCCAGGCCCGGCTCCTCGTTGAAGCAGGGGACGACGACGGACAGCTTTTTCCCGGTGGCGGTCATGCGTGCTCCTCAAGCGGGCGGCCCGCCAGCAGGCAGTACTGGAAGCCCAGCGGCGTGCGGCTCAGGAAGCGCCCGGCCAGGCGGGCCAGGGCGGGCAGGAAGGGGAAGGGGAACGTGTAGGCCAGCCGCAGCGGCTCAAGCCCGGCCCCGCGCGCCAGGGAGGCGGCCTCGCTGGCGCGAAGCAGCACCGCGCCCTCGTCGAAGGGGCACTGTCCCACCATGTGGCGGGTCATGGGGTTGAGCGGGTTGTGCTCGAACACGGCCAGCACCCCACCCGGTGCCAGGGCGGCGAAGATGCCGCTCATCCAGGCCGGACGATGGGAAACCGCGATGTGATGGAAGACGTTGGCCGCCAGGATGAGGTCGAAGCCGCTCGGGTCGAGCAGCGGCAGCTCGCCCGGCTCGCGCACGTGGCCCAGCTGGACGCCCGGGGCCACCTTGGCGGCCTCCTCCAGGGAGGCGGCGGAGACGTCGCAGCCGAAAACGTCCGCGCCGGGGAAGAGGCGCGTCAGGTGCGGCAGGTTGTTGCCCACGCCGCAGCCGAACTCCAGCACGCGCTCGGGCCAGCCTGCGGGCCTGGCGGGTAGCGAGGCCAGCAGCGAGGCCAGGGACTCGGCCTTCTGGAGCGCGAAGTACTCCTTGCGGTCCCCCGCGATGCCGAGGCTGGCGCGGTGGATCTCGTCGTAGCGCGAGGAGAACTTGTCGAACTCAGCCTCTTTCATCTGCTTTCCTTAGGGGTTGTGGTCCTGGTTGTAGGGAAAGAGACGCCGGCTGTAAACCTGTGGGAGGCGAAAGAGAAGGCGCGGGGCTCCGCCCCACACCCCGCCAGGGGGATGATCCCCCTGGACCCCGCGACAAGCAGCCCGGGAGGCTGTGCCTCCCGGGCTGCTAAATGTTCCATGCGGACGCGATGTGCCCGGGCCGGAACGCGAAGCCATTGGGGGTGCAGGGGAGTCACTCCCCTGCCGGTGGGGTCCGGGGAGGCAGCGCCTCCCCGGGGAATCCAAATGCCGAATGCTCGGCCTAGTAGCGGTAATGCTCAGGCTTGTACGGGCCGTCGGCGCTCATGCCCATGTACTTGGCCTGCTCGGGGGTCAAGCGCTCAAGCTGGGCGCCCAGGCGCTCCAGGTGCAGGCGGGCCACTTCCTCGTCCAGGATCTTGGGCAGGGTGTACACGCCCACCGCGTAGTCCTTCTGGGCCAGCTCGATCTGGGCCAGGGCCTGGTTGGTGAAGCTGTTGGACATGACGAAGCTGGGGTGGCCGGTGGCGCAGCCCAGGTTCACCAGGCGGCCTTCGGCCAGCACCAGGATGGAGTTGCCGTTCTTCATGGTCCACTTGTCCACCAGGGGCTTGATCTCCACCTTTTTGCAGTGGGGGGTGGACTCCAGGTAGTGCATGGCGATTTCGGAGTCGAAGTGGCCGATGTTGCAGACGATGGCTCCGTCGCGCATCTTCTCCATGTGCGAGCCGTTGATCACGTCGAAGCAGCCCGTGGCGGTGACGAAGATGTCGCCCATGGAGCAGGCCTTGTCCATGGTGGTCACTTCGTAGCCTTCCATGGCGGCCTGGAGCGCGCAGATGGGGTCGATCTCGGTGACGATCACGCGGGCGCCGAAGCCGCGCATGGAGTGGGCGCAGCCCTTGCCCACGTCGCCGTAGCCCGCCACCACCACGACCTTGCCGGCCACCATCACGTCGGTGGCGCGCTTGATGCCGTCCGCCAGGGACTCGCGGCAGCCGTAAAGGTTGTCGAACTTGGACTTGGTCACCGAGTCGTTGACGTTGATGGCCGGGAAGAGCAGCTCGCCGTCCTTCATCATCTGGTAGAGGCGGTGCACGCCGGTGGTGGTCTCCTCGGAGACGCCCTTGATCTTGGCGGCCATGCGCTGGAAGCGGGTGGGGTCGGCCTTCACGGAGGCGGCCACGCGCTCCTGGATGATGGCGAACTCCTTGTTGTCGGAGGGCTTGTCCAGGATGGAGGGGTCCTTCTCAGCCTTGACGCCGTAGTGGATGAACAGGGTGGCGTCGCCGCCGTCGTCCACGATCAGGTCGGGGCCGGAGCCGTCGGGCCAGGTCAGGGCCATCTCCGTGCACCACCAGTAGTCCTCCAGGGTCTCGCCCTTCCAGGCGAACACCGCGGCGGTCTTTGCCTCGGCGATGGCGGCGGCGGCGTTGTCCTGGGTGGAGTAGATGTTGCAGCTGGCCCAGCGCAGGTCCGCGCCCAGCTCGTAGAGGGTCTCGATGAGCATGGCGGTCTGGATGGTCATGTGCAGGCTGCCCGCGACCTTCAGGCCCTTCAGGGGCTTCTGCGGGCCGTACTTGGCGCGCACGGCCATCAGGCCGGGCATCTCGTTCTCGGCGATGACCATTTCCTTGCGGCCCCAATCGGCCTGGGACATGTCGGCGACCATGTTGGCCAGGGTCAGGTCCAGGGGTTTGACGCTCATTGTGTTCTCCTTACTTTTGGGGCCGCAGGGCTTCGAATATGCCCAGCTCCAGGCCCAGTTTTATTGTGTGCCGGTCCATGCCGTTCGCCGCGAACCCGGCCTGCTCCAGCCAGGCGCGGACCTCGGCGGGGTCGAAGCCGAGCCAGCGGTCGCCGTAGCGCTGCCGCATGAGCTCGGCGTCATGCTTGAGATAATCCACCACGATGAGCCGCCCGCCAGGGGCCACAACGCGGCGCGCCTCGCGCAGGGCGCGGGCGGGGTCGGAAAGATGGTGCAGGGTCAGGCTCAGCACCGCTATGTCTGCCTCGGCGTCGGCCAGGGGCAGGTGCTCCAGCTCCCCCACGCGCAGGCTGGCGGCCTCCAGGCCCGGGACGCGCCGGGCCAGCTCCAGCATGGCCGGGGAGGCGTCCACCCCGATAAGGCGCTCGCACTTGGCCGAGAGCGCGGCCAGCAGCTCGCCAGGGCCGCAGCCCAGGTCCGCGATGACGCCGCACAGGGGCAGGCGCTCAAGGATCAGGCCCTCCAGGTCCAGGTCGCCCAGCACCTCGCGGCGCATGGCCCGCCAGTCGGAGGCGATGGCGTTGAAGAAGCTGCGCGTCTCGCGGTTGCGGGCCTCCAGCACTTCGCTTGCACGCTGGAGGTCCTCCTTGGGGCCGCAGTCCGCGATGAGCGGGGTCACGGCGTCCAGCAGCGTGGAGGGCTGCGCGCCGTAGAACACCCACAGCCCGTCGCGCCGGGCCGCCAGCAGCCCCGACTCCACCAGGATGCGCAGATGGCGCGAAATCCGGCTCTGGCCCATGCCCAGCACGGCCACGATCTCGCCCACGTTGAGCTCGTGGCGCGTCAGCAGGCGCATCAGGCGCAAGCGCGTCTCGTCGGCAAGGGCCTTGAATGCCGCCAGGCAGGGGCAGCCGCTCACGCGTGGGTCCTGGTGAGCACGCGGTCGGCCAGCAGGCCGCCGATCAGGCCCCAGAAGGCGGAGCCGATGCCGAAGAAGCTCACCCCGGAGATGGTCAGCAGCAGGGTGACCAGGGCGGCCTCGCGCCGGGTGGCGTCCTCCATGGCCTGGGAGAGGCCCGAGGCGATGGCCCCAAACAGCGCCAGCCCCGAGACCACGGCGATGAGCGCCCCGGGCAGGGCCGTGAACAGGCCCACCAGGGCCGCCCCGAACACGCCCACCACCAGGTAGCACAGGCCGCAGACCACGGCGGCCACGTAGCGCCGGGCCGGGTCCGGGTGGGATTCGGGGCCGGTGCATATGGCCGCCGTGATGGCAGCCAGGTTCACGCCGTGGCAGCCGAACGGGGCCAACAGCGTGGAGGCAAGACCCGTGACCCAGACCAGGGGGTTGCCCGGGGTGTGGTAGCCGCTGGCGCGCATGACGCCCAGGCCCGTGGCGTTCTGGCCGGTCATGGTCACCAGGAACAGGGGCAGGCCCAGGCCCACCACCGCGCCCAGGCTGAACACCGGCGGGGTGAACACGGGCGTGGCCAGGGTGGCGTGCACCGTGGAGAAATCAAGCGCGCCCTGGGCCCAGGCGGCGGCGAAGCCGGAGAGCAGCGTGCAGACGATGGCGTAGCGCGGGGTGAGCCGCTTGGCCGCCAGGTAGGCCGCCACCATGACACCCGCCAGCAGCGGGGCCTTGGCCAGGTAGCCGAACACATCCACGCCGAAGCGCAGCAGGATGCCCGCCAGCATGGCCGATACCAAGGGCCGGGGGATGCGGTCCATCATGGTCTGGAACACGCCGCTGGCTCCCGCCGCCGTGATCAGCGCCCCGGCCACCACGAAGGCCCCGATGGCCTCGGGGTACGGGTAGGCCGCCCAGCCCGTTGCAAGCAAAGCCACGCCCGGGGTGGACCAGGCCGTGACCACCGGGTCGCGATAGCGCAGCGACAGCCAGACCCCCGTGACGCCCGAGCCGATGCAGATGGCCCAGATCCAGCTGGAGAGCTGCGCCGGGGAGAGGTTCGCGGCCGAGGCGGCCTGGAAGATGATGGCCGCCGGCCCCCCGAAGGAGACGGCCACCGCCACCAGCCCGGCGGTGATCGCCGAGAGGGAGGCGTCCTTGAAGACGGACCGCGAAGCGGTGGGTGTGTATACGGCTGTGCTCATGTATGAATCTTTATATCAAGATATGTTGATATGCTGTTTAGCGGCCCTCCCCGCAGCGGTCAAGAAAATTCGTAGTCCTCGGACGACGCGAAGCGAAAGAGGATTCAAAAGGGAGGACTCCCTTTTGCGGGAAAGTGCGGAGAGGGCGGCGCCCTCTTTGCCCGCCGGAGGCATTCCCCTCCTGGCGGTGCCCCCGCCGCAAAACGCCTCCGGCGGTCAAAGGGCCTTCGGCCCTCTGGGCTCCCTTTTCGTTTCGCGTCCTGAATTGGCGAGATGTATCGCTGATGGCCGGGCGGCCGGGGCGGGATCAGCTGGGCCGGTGCACGGGCAGCGTGAAGCTGAACACGCTGCCTCCGTCCTGCCCTGGCTCCACCCAGATCCGCCCGCCGTAGTGCTCCACGATGTGGCGGCAGATGGCCAGGCCCAGGCCCGTGCCCTTGGGCTTGTCCTTGAGGGTGTCCTTGCGGTCGTGCTGATGGAACTTGTCGAAGATCTTCTCGGTCTCTTCAGGGGATATGCCGGGGCCGGTATCCTCCACGCAGACCACGAGCATCCCCCGCTCGTCCACCCCGGCCTCCACGAGCACGTGGCCCTCCTGGGTGAACTTGATGGCGTTGTCCAGCAGGTTGATGAGCACCTGGTGGATGCGGTCGCGGTCGGCGTAGACCGCGGGCAGGCTCAGGGGCAGGTCCAGACGCAACCGGACGTCGGGCCTGTTCTCCAGGCGGCCTTCCACGGCCATGACCGCGTCGGCCGTGACGTCCATCACGTCCAGGATCTCGTCGCGCCAGAGCATCTTGCCGGACTCGATCCGCGAGAGGTCCAGCACGTCGTTGATGAGCCGGGTCAGGCGCTCGGACTCCTTCTCCACGATGTCGAGGTTGCGCAGGATGCGCTCGGCCTTGGGCTGCAGGTTGTCGCCAGGCCCCGGGGTGAAGAATTTCTGGAAATCCTTTTCGATGAGCTTCGCGAACCCCATGATGGAGGTCAGGGGCGTGCGCAGTTCGTGCGACACGGAAGAGAGAAAGCCGGATTTGAGGCGCTCCAGCTGCTTGAGTTGCCGGTTGGCGGCCTCCATCTCCGCGACCTTGCGGAACAGGGCCTTGGTGCGCACCTCCACCTTGGTCTCCAGGCGCTGGTTCAGGGCCTCGAGCAGGGCTTCGGCCTTCTTGCGGCTGCGCACCTCGTCCTTGAGGCGGGCCATGGCGTTTTTGATCTCGGAGGTTTTCTCCTCGATGAGGCGCTCCTGGTCGTCCCGGATGACGCGCAGTTCCCCTTCGGAAGCGGCCAGGCGGGCCACCTTTTCCTCCAGGGCCTGGTTCATGTCCTGGATGCGCCGGTAGAGGTAGTGGCTCTCCAGGGCCTGGGCGGTGTTGTTCAGGATGATGGAGAGGATGGAGAGGGTCACCTCGCTGATGCCGTCGGCCGTCTCCCCGAGCTCGGCCACGAACATGCCCCTGGTGCGCGAGGCAGTGGTGAGCACATGCAGCAGCCTGCGCGACCCGCCCGAGCACATGGGGGAGAGCACGGCCCGCTTCTCGCGCAGGGCGAACGCGAAACAGCCGTCCTCGATGCGGGCGTCGGCGTATGCCTGCAGTTCGGGCAACGCGGCCTCGGGTTCGCACAGGGCGAACCGGAACGAGGAGTCGGCCTCGTCCACCAGCATGAGCCCCATGCTGTCGAAGGGCAAAAGCCCGGCAATGCGCTCCAGGCAAAGGCGCAGGATGGGTTCCGGCCCGTCCAGGCGGGCCATGCTCATGGAAAAATCGGAGAGTGCCGCCGCCTGGTCCAGGGCGGCCAGCACGAAACGCGTGGTGCCCTCCAGGTGCCGGGCAGCCGGGAAAGCCTCCAGGCCTTCCTCATCGAGTGCGTCCAGGATTCGTGTGCCGTTAGTGGGGGCCATGGCTCATGAACACCCTTTCCAGATGGTCCAGCTGGCTTTCCACCCGGTCGAACACGGTGCAGGCCACGCCGGATGGCGCGGCCAGGCTGGCGAAAGCCTCAGTCGAGAACGGCATGAGCACGGTCTGTCCGCCGGAGCCGAACACCAGGGCCTCGGCCAGGAAGTCCGCCGTATGCACGATGGCGGCCTCGCGCACGTCGGGGCACCTGAGGGGCTCGTGGTGGTATCCCGCGGCCTGCACCAGCCCGGGGGGCAGCTTCCAGACCTTGAGCAGGGCCGCGCCAGCCTTGGCGTGGTCCAACCCCAGGATGTGACGTTCCGCGGCGCAGAGCGTCCAGCCCTGCCCTCGCGCCAATTCCAGAGCGGAGCACTCCCGCCGCGGCTCCCGCAGCAGCAGAAGCAGCAGCCCCACGTCGTGCAGCAGGCCGCCCACGAAGTAGCGCTCCGTGTTGGGCAGCCCCACGGCCGAGGCCAGCGCCCGCGCCCCGCAGGCCGTGGCCAGGCAATGCCGCCAGAAGCCGCGTACGTCGAGGCAATCGTGGGAGACGTTCTTGAACAGGTCCATGACGGCCATGCCCAGGGCCAGGGCCGAGAGCTGCTGCACCCCGATGATGGTCACCGCGCGGGAGATGGTGTCGATGCGCTGGGAAAACCCGTAGAACGGGCTGTTGACCACCTTGAGCAGCCGTGCGGAGAGCCCGGGGTCGCCCTGGATGATCTCGGCCAGTTCGGCGGGGAAGGCGGAAGGATCGTCCATGACCTGGGCCAGCTGGGCCAGCACCTCGGGCATGGCTCCGATGACCGGGTTGGACTCGGCCAGGGCCTTGGGGTCCAGCGGATTCTGCGCGGGAGGCCCCTGCAACGGCAGGGGGGTGACGCCGGGGGGGACATGGAAGCTGTCGCCCCGGTTCAGCCGGGCTTCCAGCCGGGTGACGGCCAGACGGTGCACGTCAGCCAGGAACGGGTGGGGCGCGGGGTCGTTGGCCAGCCTGAGGGACACGATCTCGCGGGCCAGGGCGGCGTTGCCCGGGTCGTCCTCTTGCTGGAGGTCCTCACCGCCGCCCGTCACGGCGCAGGAAAGCTCCTCGCCCCGCACCGCCACCTCGGCCACGCCCCAGGCCTTGAGTACGGATATGAACCGCTCCGTGAGGAGGGTCCCCTCGCCCATCAGCAGCCTCCCGTTCACGTCGTGAACAGGCCGGGTCAGTGTCAGGCCGGGCCGAAGCTCGCTCACCCACATGCCACAACTCCGTCTCGCCCCGCTTGAAGGGCCGTACATCCTTGCATTCCGAAAGAGTATACATGGACCCCCGTCGGATGCAAACCCTTGGCGTGCGGCCCGAAACGGCGTAGGCAGGCGCCATGACAACTCGAGACATCAAGGCCCCCATGCTTCCCGAAGAGATCGAGCGCCTGAGTTTCTCCATCATCGATTCCGAGGTTCCCGAGCCGCGCCCCTTTACGGGCCTGGAGTGGGAAGTGGCCCGCAGGCTGATCCACACCTCCGCCGACTTCGAGATGCCCGCCCTCCTGCGTTTCTCACCCGGAGCCGTGGAGGCGGGCGTGACCGCCCTGCGCGCCGGGGCCACCATTGTCACGGACACCTTCATGTGCCTCAAGGGCATCCCCCGGCGGCGCATGGACGCCCTGGGCTGCCGCACCGTCTGCTTCATGGAGGACCCGGACGTGGCCCAAAAGGCCCGCGACGCCGGGACGACCCGGGCCAGGATGGCAGTGGATGCCGCCGCCGGGCTGGCGGGGCCGCTGATCTTCGCGGTGGGCAACGCGCCCACGGCGCTGCTAAGGCTCATGGAGCTGATGGATGAGGGACGGCTTGCCCCAGCGCTGGTGGTGGGCATGCCCGTTGGCTTCGTCAACGCTGCGGAATCGAAGGATATGCTCATCGCGCGCGGCGACGCGCCTTACGTGGCCCTGGCCGGGCGCAAGGGCGGTTCGGCCCTGGCGGCGGCCTGCGTCAACGCCCTGGCCGAGGCGGCCCTCAGGCGATAAATCGCCTCGCTGCACGCTATAACGTCGATTCTTGCAGCCTGTTCAAAAAACGCGCGGGCAAGGCGCAAGAAAAAGTCAAGACCGACGCGTATCCGGCATACGCGAGGGTTTGACTTTTTCGAGCAACGCAGCCTGCGGGGAAATTTCAACAGGCTGCTACTCGGGCTGGGCCAGCGCGGCCTTGAGGTATTCCTGCGCGGCTCCCGCGCCCAGGGGCCTGGCGAACAGGTAGCCCTGGCCCATGGTGCAGCCCAAGTGGCCAAGGGTCTCCAGCTCTTCCCGGCGCTCGATGCCCTCGGCCACCACGGATAGCTCCAGGCTGGCGGCCAGCTGCACGATGGCCCGGACGATCTGGCGGTTGTCGCGGTCGGTGTCCAGGTTGCGCACGAAGGAGCGGTCCACCTTGAGGGCGTCCACCGGGAAGCGGCGCAGGTAGGCCAGGGAGGAGTAGCCGGTCCCGAAGTCGTCGATCATGATCTGCAGCCCGAGCTTCTTGAGCTCGCCAAGCATCTCCACGGCGCGCTCCGCGTTCTGCATGACCGCGCTTTCAGTGATCTCCAGCTTCACCGCCCCGCTGGGCAGGCCAGAATCCCGCAGGATGGCCCCCACCCGTTCGGTGAGGTCCGCCTGCATGAACTGGCGGCCGGAGAGGTTGACGCTCACGCTCAGCCCCTGCGCGCCCGGGATGGCGGCCCGCCAGCGGGCCAGCTGTGTGCAGGCCTCGGAGAGGATCCACTCCCCCAGGTTGAGGATCAGGCCCGAGGCCTCGGCCACGGGGATGAACTCGGCCGGACTGACCAGCCCCCGCTCCGGATGCTTCCAGCGCATCAGGGCCTCGAACCCCGTGGGCCTGCCGTCCGGCAGGGAGACCAAAGGCTGGTAGGCCACGAAAAGCTCCCCGCGCTCCAGGGCGCGGCGCAGGTCGTTCTCCAGGATCAGCCTGGAGCGCACCTCGCTGTGCATGGCCTTGTCGAAGATGCAGCTCTCGCCCTTGCCCTGGGACTTGGCCTTGAACATGGCGGTGTCCGCGTCGCGCAGCACGTCCTCCGAGCTTTTGTAGCCGCCCTCGCCCAGCACGACGCCCACGCTGGCGGAAACGAACAGCTCATAACCCTGAAGGTGCTCGGGCCGGGCAAGCTCCCGGCGGATGCGCTCCACCAGGTCCAGGGCGGCTCCTGCGCAGTCGCCCTCCTCCAGCAGGATGGCGAACTCGTCCCCGCCCATTCGCGCGAGCATCCCCTTTGGGCCGAGCGTCCTGCGCAGTCGCAGGCTCACGGCCATGAGCAGGCTGTCGCCCAGGGTGTGGCCCAGGCCGTCGTTGACCACCTTGAAATCATCAAGGTCCAGGAAGAGCACGGCGAAATCCCGGTCGCTGTCCGGCCTGGTGAGCGCCGCGTCCAGCCTGCGCTTGAACTGGGCCCGGTTGGGCAGGCCCGTAAGCTCGTCGAAGAAGGCCTGGCGCCTGAGCCGCTCCTGTGCGCGCACGCGGTCTGTGATGTCCTCGAAGACCACCACCGCGCCCGAGAGCTTGTCGCCCGAGAACAGGGGCGTGGCGAAATACTCCACCGGAAAGCTGGAGCCGTCCTTGCGCCAGTAGACCTCGTCCGTGATGTGGCGGAGCTTGCCGTCCTTCAGCGTCTTCTCCAGGGGGCAGTCCTCCAGGGGGTAGACCGAGCCGTCGGGGCGGGTGTGGTGGAACAGCCAGTGCGCCTCGTTCCCAAGCATCTCCTGGGAGGTGTAGCCGGTGAGCCGCTCCACCGCCGGGTTGGCGAAGCTGATGCGCCCCTGCAGGTCCAACCCGAAGATGCCCTGCCCCACGGAACGCAGGATGGCCGCGTTGCGCTCGCCCAGGGTCTCCAGCCGCTGCTCCGCCTGGAGGCGGGCCACCGCCTCGGAGAGCACGTTGGCCACGGATTGCAGGGTGTGGACCTCGTCCTCCGTGAAGCGCCTGGGGGAGAGGGAATGCACCCCCAGCGTGCCGTAGGGCTGCTCCGCACCCAGGATGGCCACGCTCATGCCGCTGACCACGGCGTGCTCGCGCATGATCTGCGAAGGGGCGAAACGTGATTCGGTGTCGATGTGTTCCATGATGACCGGCGCGCTGGACTTGAGCGCCAGGCCGGAATGGGAGGCGTCCAGCGACACCCGGGCCGAGCCCACGCTGCCGGGCCGCCAGCCCACCCCCGCGCGAAGCAGCAGGTCGCCTTCCGGTGTCAGTTCCAGCATGGTGGTCAGCTCCACGCCGAAGAGCGTGGAGACCAGCCTGCAGGTCTTGTCCATGAGTTCGTCCAGGCTCTGGCTGGCCAGGGCGAACAGGCCAAGCTCCGCCACAACGCCCTGCTGGAAGGCCTGCCTGCGCAGGTGGGCCATGTTGCCGCGCTGCTGGGTGATGTCGCGGGCGAAGACTGCCACCCGGGTGACGGTGCCCGAGTCGTCGAGCACGGGCAGAATGTTGTTGTCGAATATCAGGGAGTTGCGGGTGTCCTCGAAGCGCATGGGCTGGCCGCTTTCGATCACCCGGCGCACGCGGGCCATCCTCTCGCGGCACACGTCCTGCGGGATGAACTCCCCCATGTTGCGCCCGATCACGGAGACGGCGTCCAGGGAGGCCATCTTGCGGGCCCCGTGGTCGTTGATGTCCAGGATGACGCCGTAGCTGTCCAGCAGGAACATGGAGTCCAGGATGGCGTCGAGCAGCGCCCGGCTGTCGCGCTCCTTGCTTCTGAGCGCGTCCAGCGAGCACCGGTTCCGCTCCTCCCGCTCTGTCACCAGGGCGGTGACGTCGACCAGGAGCAGCGTCATGCCGGAGGGCGCTCCGGGCAGGTGGGCGGCGGCGGCCAGGATGCGCCTCGCTCCGCCTGGTCCCGGCAGCTCCAGCTCGCCTCTGGAGCGTTCGGTCTCGGTGCAGGCGTCCAGCAGGGCTTCGAGGGGCGCGCGGCAGGCCTGGGGGAACAGTTCGAGCACGGGTGTGCCCGAGCCTGACCCGGCCGCGCCGAGCAGGGCCTCGAAGGCGGTGTTGACCATGAGCACGCGGCGGGAGGCGTCCAGCACGGCCACGGCCTCCCCCAGGGAGGAGGCCATGACGCCGCAACAGGCCTCATCCCAGGGCCAGCGGCCGGATGACATATTGGGCTTGGGCTGGTCCGGTCCGGTCATGCGCTGCTCACACGTTGAAGAGGAAGTGGATCACGTCCCCGTCGCGCACCACGTACTCCTTGCCTTCCAGGCGCAGCACGCCCGCCGAGCGGCAGGCCGCCTCGGAGCCCTGGGCCACGTAGTCGGCGTAGGAGATGACCTCCGCCCGGATGAAGCCTCGCTCGAAATCCGTGTGGATGGCCGAGGCGGCCTTGGGGGCCTTCCAGCCGTCCTGGATGGTCCAGGCGCGGACCTCCTTGGGGCCGACCGTGAAATAGCTGATCAGCCCGAGCACTCCGTAGCCGGTGCGGATCACCTGGTCGAGGCCGGAGCTGGCAACCCCGTAGGACTCCAGGAACTCCTTGCGCTCCTCGTCGTCCAGGCCGCCCATCTCCTCCTCCATGCGGGCCGAGACCTTGACCACGGGCGAGCCGGTCTTGGCGGCGTGGGCGCGCACGGCCAGCACCTCGGGGGTGTCCTCGCCCAGGGCGTCCTCGGAGACGTTTGCGCAGTAGATCACCGGTTTGGCCGTGATGGGGCCCATCTCCGCGAAGAGCTCGGCCATGGCGCCATCGTCCGCCCCGGGCATGGAGGCCGCCGGGTTGCCCTCCATCAGGTGGGCCAGCAGCTTCTCGGCCGCGGCCAGCTTGGCCTGGTGCTCCTTGCCGGCCCTGGCCTGCTTGCGCAGGCGGTCCATGCGGTTCTCCAGGGCCTGGGCGTCCGCCAGGATCAGCTCCGTCTCGATGACCTCGATGTCCTCAAGCGGGTTCACGCCGCCGTGAACGTGCACCACGTCGTCGTCCACGAAGCAGCGCACCACGTGCAGGATGGCCTGGGTCTCGCGGATGTTGGCCAGGAACTTGTTGCCCAGGCCCTCGCCCTTGCTCGCGCCCTTGACCAGGCCCGCGATGTCCGTGAACTCCACGGTGGCGGGCAGCACGCGCTGGGGGTTGGCGATGCGGGCCAGGGCGTCCAGGCGGGGGTCGGGCACGGGGGCCACGGCCTTGTTGGGCTCGATGGTGCAGAAGGGATAGTTGGCGGCCTGGGCATTCTGGGCCCTGGTCAGGGCGTTGAACAGGGTGGACTTGCCCACGTTGGGAAGCCCGACGATGCCTATGGAAAGAGACATGGCGATCACCTTGGAGATGCAGGGATTATGGGGCGCGCACAGGACTGCCCTCGCGGGCGCGGCGCGCAACGCGGCCACATAGCGCGCCTCGGCCCAGGAGTCCAGCACTACCGGAGCCCCTTGGCTTGCGGCCCGGGCTTTGATATCGCCGCCCAAGGCGCACCGGAACGCCCCGAGCCATGCCCAGAATACACACGCCCGCCCGCAACCCTCTCCCCGCCCTGGCCGCCTGCCTGCTGCTGGCTGCGTTGGCCCTGCTCACGTCCGCCCGGCCGTGCCCTGCGCAGACCAGGGAGATCCCCGGCGTGAGCCGCCCCATCGTCATCGGGGGCGACCGGGACTACCCTCCCTACGAATTCCTGGACAAGAACGGCCAGCCCGCAGGCTACAACGTGGACCTCAGCCGGGCCATCGCCGAGGTCATGGGGCTCTCCGTGGAGTTCCGCCTGGGGGCCTGGGCCGAGATGCGCGCCGCCCTGGCCCGGGGCGAGGTGGATATCCTGCAAGGCATGTCCTACTCCGAGGAGCGCCTGCAGGAGGTGGAGTTCACCCCGCCCCACACCACCGTGGTGCACTCCGTGTTCGCCCGCAAGGACCTTCCCCCCGTTTCCTCCCTGGAGGATCTGCGCGGCCGCAACATCGTCATGCACCGGGGCGGCATCATGCACGACACCCTGGCGGGCATGGGCTTCGCAAGCGAGCTGAACTTCAGCGACACGCCGGCCGACGCCCTGCGCATGGTGGCCTCGGGCCACTGCGACTACGCGGTCACGGCCATGCTCCCCGGGCTCTACATCATCCGCGAGAACAAGCTGGACAACCTCTACGTGGCCGCCTACTCCGTGGCCACGGTGCGCTACGGCTACGCGGTGAAGAAGGGCAACACCGCCCTCAAGGAGCGCTTCAGCGAAGGCCTGGCCATCCTCGACAAGACCGGCAAGTACGAGCAGATACGCCAGAAGTGGCTCGGCGTGCTGGAGGCCCGCCCCGTGCAGTGGGAGGCCGTGCTCTACTACGTGGGCGCGGTGGTGGCCCCCCTGCTGCTGCTGCTCGGGGCCACCGTGCTCTGGTCGCATTCGCTCAGGCGCAAGGTGGCCGAACGCACCCGCTCCCTGACCAACGCCCTGGACCAGCTGGGCCGCAACCAGCAGCAGCTGGTGCAGGCGGACAAGATGGCGGCGCTGGGCATCCTGGTTTCGGGCGTGGCCCACGAGATCAACAATCCCAATGGGCTGATTCTTTTGAACATCCCCATCCTGCGCAAGGTCCAGGCCGACACGGCGCGCATCCTGGACGAGCACCACGCCCGGCACGGGGACTTCCGCCTGGGCGGCATCCCCTACGAGCGCATGCGCCGCGAGCTGCCCGTCATGCTGGAGGAGATGTTCGAGGGCGCCCAGCGCATCAAGCGCATCGTCAACGACCTCAAGGATTTCTCCCGCAGCGACGAGGCCCGCGCCAGGGAGCCCGTGGACGTCAACCAGGCCGCGGGCAAGGCCGTACGCCTGCTGGACCGCGCCATCCGCCAGGCCACGGACCGCTTCACCACGGACCTGGGCCAGGGCCTGCCCCCGGTGCTGGGCAACGCCCAGCGCATCGAGCAGGTGGTGGTCAACCTGCTGCTCAACGCCTGCCAGGCCCTGCCGGACCGCGCCCGCGCCGTGACCCTCACCACCCGCTACAACCGCGACTCCGATTGCGTGGAGCTCACCGTGCGCGACGAGGGCGTGGGCATCGCCCCCGAGCACATGCCCCACCTCACGGACCCCTTCTTCACCACCAAGCGCGCCCAGGGCGGAACGGGCCTGGGCCTCTCCGTGTCGGCGGGCATCGTCAAGGAAATGGGCGGGGTGCTGGAGTTCCAGTCCAGCCCGGGACGCGGCACCGCCGCCATCCTCTCACTGCCCGCCGTGCAGCCGGTCGCGCCTCCCGGCGCCCCGGAGGAGCAACTGCCGTGAACACCCCCTCCCCCTCCTTCAAGATCCTGCTGGTGGACGACGAACCCGCCTGGCTGCGCTCCATGGCCCTGACCCTGGAGAGCGCCGCGGGCATCACCAACACCATCCCCTGCCAGGACAGCGCCCAGGTGATGGGCATCCTGGAGCGCGGCGGCGTGGGCCTGGTGCTCCTGGACCTGAACATGCCGGGCCTCAGCGGCGAGGAGCTGCTGGCCCTGATCGCCGAGCGCCACCCGGAGATCGCCTGCATCGTGGTCAGCGGCATGGACCAGCTGGCCGGGGCCATACGCTGCATGAAGCTCGGCGCCTACGACTACCTGGTGAAGACCGACGAGGAGGAGCGCATCGTGGGCGGCGTGCTGCGAGCCGTGCGCATGCTGGAGCTGCGCGACGAGAACCGCGAGGTGGCCAGCCGCCTGGTCTCCGGCGGGCCGCACCACCCCGAGGCCTTCGCCGGGATCGTCACGCGCAGCCGGGCCATGCGCTCCATCTTCGCCTATGTGGAGGCCGTGGCCGCCAGCCCCCAGCCCCTGCTCGTCACCGGGGAGAGCGGCGTGGGCAAGGAGCATCTGGTGCGCGCGGCCCACGCCCTGAGCGGGCGCAAGGGCCCGCTGGTGGCCCTCAACGCCGCCGGGCTGGACGACGCCGTCTTCGCGGACACCCTCTTCGGCCACGTGCGCGGGGCCTATACCGGCGCGGACGCCCCCAGGCGCGGCATGATCGAGGAGGCCGCCGAGGGCACCCTGTTCCTGGACGAGATCGGCGACCTGAGCATCGCCTCCCAGGTGAAGCTGCTGCGCCTGCTCCAGGAGGGCGAGTTCTACCCCCTGGGCAGCGACCAGCCCCGGCGCATCCGGGCCCGCATCGTGGTGGCCACCCACTGCGACCTGGCCGCCAAGGAGGCCGCCGGGACCTTCCGGCGCGACCTCTACTACCGCCTGCGCACCCACCACGTGCACGTGCCGCCGCTCCGGGAGCGCAAGGAGGACATCGAACCCCTGCTGGCCCACTTCCTGGTCGAGTGCTCCCGGGAGCTGGGCCGGCCCAGGCCCGGTCTGCCGCCGGAGCTGGCGCGGCGGCTGGCGGCCTACCCCTTTCCGGGCAACGTGCGTGAGCTTCGGGCCATGGTCTACGACGCGGTGAGCGTGCGGAGCGGCGCGGCCCTGCCCCAGGAGCCCTTCCTCAAGGCCCTGGGCCAACTCGCGCCCGAGGCCGGGGCGCTGTCCGGAGGCCAGGCCGGAGCTCAGGCCGGAGCTCAGGCCGGGGAAGAGAATCCCTTCGCCGCCTTCGAAAACCTGCCGAGCCTCTCCGAAGCGGCCCGCCTGCTGGTGGACGAGGCCATGCGGCGCTCCGGCGGCAACCAGACCCTGGCCGCGAGGCTGCTGGGCATCTCGCAGCCCGCGCTGAGCAAGCGCCTGAAGCTCAGCCGCCACGACGGGGCCTGAGGCCCGGCGCACCTGCGGCCGGGGGCGACGCCCCCATAACCAGGGTTATGGGGGCGCAATGCGGCAATAACCTTCGTAATAAATTGATATAAAAACATTTTTTTCAACCCACATTTCCAGCCATAACTTTGGTTATGGCCGCCTGAGCCTCCCCCGCCTATCAGCACCCACGCAACACCTCATCACTCCAGAACAATTCTGCTTCGGGCTGTTTTGGCATTGTCCCTGCTTATCGGAGTGACCGCATCAGGCCCGCCCGCAAGGCCGAAGGCTGGCGTGCGGGCCGTTTGTCCGGGCATTGCAACCTCAAGCACAGGAGTGGAAATGAGCCTGAACATCAAGGCGCTCGCGCCGCTGATCGTCGGGGCGGCGTTGTGGGCGCTGCCGGTTCCCGCCGGATTGAGCCCCAACGCATGGTCGTATTTCGCCATCTTCGCGGCCGTGGTGGTCGCGCTCATCCTGGAGCCCATCGCCCCGGCCCTGGCTGGCCTGGCGGGCGTAACCCTGGCTGCGCTGTTCAAGCTGGTGCCCATGACCGCGGGCAAGGACGCCACCGCCGCCGACGCCATCAAGTGGGCCCTCTCGGGCTTCTCCGACGGCACGGTCTGGCTGATCTTCGGCGCGTTCATGTTCGCCCTGGGCTACGAAAAAACCGGCCTGGGCAAGCGCCTGGCGCTGACGCTCATCAAGGTCATGGGCAAGAAGGCCCTGGGCCTCGGATACGCGGTGGCCCTGGCGGACCTGATCCTGGCGCCCTTCATGCCCTCCAACACCGCGCGCAGCGGCGGCACCATCTTCCCGGTCATCAAGAACATCCCGCCGCTCTACGGCTCCACCCCGGAGGACAACCCGCGCGGCCTGGGCGGCTACCTGATGTGGACGGCGCTGGCCACGACCTGCGTGACCTCCTCCATGTTCCTCACCAGCCTGGCCCCCAACATCCTGGCCCAGTCCCTGGTGGAGAAGACCACCAAGGTCGTGCTCACCTGGAACGACTGGTTCATGGGCTTCCTGCCCGTGGGCATCGTGCTCTTCGCGATCACCCCGCTGCTGGCCTACATCCTCTACCCGCCCACCAAGAAGTCCTCCGACGACGCCCCCATCTGGGCGGGCAACGAGCTTGCCAAGCTCGGCTCCATCACGGCCCGCGAGATCCTCATGGCCGTGCTGGCCCTGGGCGCGCTGCTCAGCTGGATCTTCCTGAAGGACCACGTGCAGGCCACCACCGTGGCCCTGGCCGCCATCTGCCTGATGGTGGTGTTCAAGGTGGTCAGCTGGGACGACGTGATCGGCTACAAGCAGGCCTGGAACGTGCTGGCCTGGTTCGCCACCCTGGTCACCCTGGCCGACGGCCTGAACAAGGTCGGCTTCCTGGCCTGGTTCGCCAAGAGCATCTCCGGCTCCATGGTGGGGCTCTCGCCCACGGCGACGATGGTCGGCCTGGTGCTGGTGTTCTTCCTGAGCCATTACATGTTCGCCAGCGTCACCGCCCACGTGGCCGCCATGCTGCCCGTCATGCTGGCCGCGGCCATGGCCGTGCCCGGCCTGGACATCAAGCTGGTCTCCATCCTGCTCTGCGGAACGCTCGGCATCATGGGCGTGATCACTCCCTACGGCACCGGCCCCTCGCCCATCTACTACGGCTCCGGCTACGTGAAGGGCAGGGACTTCTGGATCCTCGGCCTGGTGTTCGGCCTCGTCTACCTCGGCGCGTTCCTGCTCATCGGCTTCCCCTGGAACCTGGCCCGGGCCTAGGCGCGGCGCTTCCCGTTTCCCTCCTCGCGTCCCGGGGGGGGGGGGGCCCCCCGGCCCCCCCCCACCGAGGCCCCCCGGGGGGCCAACCCCCGCCCACCGGCGCGGGCGCCGGG